>NZ_DAMAUC010000006.1:0-179265 GCF_032079385.1 Anaerocolumna sp. | reverse complement strand
TTTTTGAATTCTACACCCCCCAGGCAAAGCGTCCTACAGAGATAAATTTTTATTTGTCTAACATCCCCATGATGATTTTTTCGCTGGTTATTGGAAGTGTTCGGACATTAACGCCAGTTGCATTGTAAACTGCATTGGCAAGGGCTGGGGATGGTGTGTTAATTACTAGTTCGCCGATTGATTTTGCACCGAATGGGCCGGTGGGCTCGTAGCTGCTTTCAAAGGCAACGCGGATTTGGCCTATGTCTAATCTGGAAGGTATCTTATATTGCAGGAAGGAGTTGCTGTGACAGGTACCGTCTTTGCCGTAAACTACGTCCTCGTATAGAGCCATTCCGATACCTTGAACTAAGCCGCCTTCTGTTTGTATTCGGGCAAGGTTGGGATTGATTACAGTGCCGCAATCTACTACAGCTACATAATCAATAATGTCTAGGTGTCCGGTTTCTTTGTCTATTTCTACTTCTACTGCTCCTGCCATATATGGGGGAGGGGATACGGGTGAAGTATGTTTCACACAGGCTTCCAAGGTGTGATTGGAGCCACACATACTGTTATTGGCTATATCAATGAAGGAAATACTCTTATGGTTTATTAGGTTAATTACATTTTCTCCGTCAAATTCTGCTTCCTCTGGTTTACAACCGAGCATATCTGCACCGGCGGCAGTAATCTTCTTTCGAAGTTCTTCACAGGTTTTTATGGTTGCCATACCGGTCAGATAGGTGGTACTGGAAGCATAGGAACCGGAATCATAAGGAGAAATATCTGTATCAACACCGGACACAATAATATTATTCACATTTGTATCAAGGCAGTCAGCTGCTATTTGTGCTAATATGGTATCACAGCCTGTTCCCATGTCCGTTGCTCCTATGTTCATATTGTAGAATCCATCATCGCTTACTTTTATGGAGACAGAAGCTACATCTACATCATTGATACAGGAACCTTGCATGGCTACTGCTATGCCCACGGAACGAATTTTACCGTTCCCTAAGTCTTTACAAGGGTATTTATTATCCCAGTCAATCATATCTTTTGCTTTCGCAAGACAGCGGTCTAATGTACAGGAATTGGCTGTCTCACCATGGTAGGCAGACATAACATCTCCTTCTTTTACTATGTTCTTTTCCCTAAGAATCGTAGGATCCATATTCATCTTAGCTGCCAGTTCATTGATAGCAGATTCTACTGCAAATAAGCCCTGGGTTGCTCCGTAACCACGATAGGCACCTGCTGCCATTTGATTTGTATAAACTCCTTCATACTCAAATTTATATGCCTTTGCATTTGATGTATAGATAGGCAGAGTTTTAGTTCCGGATAGACCAATAGTTGTTGGAGTATGATCACCAAAGGCGCCGGCATTGGATATGGTGTCTATACCCATAGCCTGAATCTTTCCCCTTTCATCTGCACCGATTCTCACTCGAATCTGCATTTCATGTCTTGGTGAAGAGGCGATCTGAGATTCTTCTCTTGTATAAATAATCTTGGCCGGTTTACCAGTGAGCCAGGTAACGATTGCCGGATACATTTCCACAACAACAGTTTGCTTTGCTCCAAAGCCTCCGCCAATACGTGGTTTCACAACACGTATATTGGATTTCTTAGTTTCAAGAGCTGTAGCCAGAGTTTTTCTTACATGAAACGGCACCTGGGTAGAAGCTGTCACATTTAATCTGCCATAGGCATCCATATAAGTATAAGCACGAAAAGTTTCCATCATAGCCTGCTGATTTGCCTTTGTATGATAAGTTTCATCTATGACATATTTACATTTTGCATATTCTTCTTCAAAATCACCCTGTTCCTCCATTCCATGACAAACCACATTACGGTTTTTATCCGGTCCTAGAGGAATCAGCACTTTCCAGTCCTCTTCCGGGTGAACAATCACTTTATGGTCTTTCGCTTTTGTAAAATCTAAAACAGGTTCTAATACTTCATAAGATACTTTTATTAATTTCATAGCTTTTAAAACAGAAGATTCATCCTTACCTGCTATGATTGCTACTGCATCCCCGACAAAACGGACTCTTTGATCCAATATTAATCTGTCATATGGACTTAGTTCAGGATAGGTTTGTCCCGCTATGGTAAATCTGGTCTTTGGAACATCTTCGTAAGTTAATATACATTCAATGCCTGGTACTTTTAAAGCAGCCTCTTTTTTCACTTCTTTTACAATAGCATGGGCATGGGGACTGCGAAGAACTTTAACAACAAGACAGTCCTTAGGTGCTATATCTTCTGTATATACCGGCTTCCCTGTTACAAGAGACATGGCATCTTTTTTACGAATAGAGGCATTTACAGCATTCATTTTCATATTATTTTGCCTCCTTCTTTGCATTAAGATAGTTTAAAACCGCACGTAACTGGCCTTGGTAACCTGTACATCTGCATAGGTTGCCTGCAAGATATTCTTTTACCTCATCTAAGGTAGGGTCTTTTAATTCTTTACTCATAGAAATTACATTCATAATAAATCCGGGACTGCAGAATCCGCATTGCTCAGAACCCTGGTCTGCTAAGAATCCACCTACTTCTTTTGCTTCTTCCTGAAGGCCTTCCATGGTAATAACATGCTTTCCGTTGGCACGTGCTGCCATAGTCGAACAGGATAATACAGGTTTTCCTTCTAAAATAACCGTACATAATCCGCAGTTTGAAGTTTCACATCCACGTTTTACACTGTAGCAGCCTTTGGAGCGGACATAATCCAGAAGAAGAGTATCCGGTGCTATATTGTCTTGTATATATACATGATTAAGCCATAAATTGATTTCCATAATTATAACACCTTCCCTTCCGAAATTTCATTAATGCCTCGTTTACATAATACACCTGCCAAATGTTTGCGAAACTCTCCACTTGCCCGCATGTTACTGCCAAACTCCGTGTTTTCTATTATATATTCAATAAATTTAGTTATCTCTTCCTCTGTAGGATTATAACTTAACATTTGTTCCTCATCTGATAAAAGTATTGCTTTGGAAGGTCTGGCACCTAAAACTACCTGCCATTTCTGATTCACTCTCGCTACCGTACAAGCTATAACCGGAATGTCCGTAGCGGTTCTTCGATGGGTCAGATAGGAAACTTCTCTTCTATCCTTTTTAATTATTATCTTTTCTAATATATCATTATCTCTTGGCATATCTGCAAACTCTGATAAAGGTATCACACCGCCCTTATAAAGTTTTACATAGGCATCTAATGCTAAAAAACAAGTAAGAATATCTGAAAATCCGAATCTACTGAATATACTTCCACCAACGGTTGCACAATTTCTAAATTGTACCCCAACAATATGCTCTGTGGATTTTGCAATTACACCATTAAAGTAACTGTTTAAAACTGAATGAGTTTCCAATTCCCGAAGAGTTACCATACATCCAATTTCAAAGGCTTCTTCTGTTTCTTCAATTTTATCTAAGCCTAAATTGCTTAGGTCAATGGCATTTTGTATATTGCGTTCTCCCATTTTCAGCCATGCAATACCCCCCAGTACAACATTATTTCTCTTTTGATTCAGGGCATAGGCTTCTTCCAGATCTTTCACCACTACATAATTTTTTATCGTGAACAATGTTAAGTCTCCTTTTGTATGAATAATAACCGCCATCAAAGGGCATCTGCCCCTGATAGTTGTTCCGCTTACTTCATTAACGTGGTTATTATAACAATGACAGTGGAAAAAAGTCTAGATATGATAGTTTTTAATAGCACTAATAAGTTACATTAATATATTTGTTTTGTTTATTATCTTTTATAATATCTAAAAAACTCTATTCTTTTTATTAACTTTTTCTTTTAATTTTGCTTATTTTCCATAAAATTCATGCCCATTTCAGGGAAATTAGTAATACTATATATATCAAGGTAATGAACAAAAAATATTTTGTAGCTTTGCACATAATTTCAATTTCCCCAAGAAATTCTCCAAAAAGGCCTCTAAATCCTCCTTTTCCTTCATGTACTATTGATGACAATAAAGGATAGCGAAATAAAAGAACTCAAACTACTTAATGCAAATGCAGGTCAGTAGTTTGAGTTCTTTAGAAATTATATATAGAAGCCTTATTACAGCTTGAATACTAATGTTGCAATATTAAAATAAATTATAATAGAAAATGTATCTACTATAGTTGTGATTATTGGAGCTGCCATAATTGCCGGGTCTAATTTGCATTTTTTAGCAAGAATGGGAAGTAAACATCCAACAATTTTGGCTATAATAATAGTTGCTACTAATGAAAGAGATACCACCAAAGCCAATTGTAAATTCCTATAAATCAATGCAATTCGTATACCATTTGCAACCGCTAATGTCAGACCTACTATCAGTGAAACTCGGAATTCTTTCCAAACAATCTTAAGGGTATCAGAAAAATGCAATTCATCCACTGCCAGACCACGTATAATCAGTGTAGAACTTTGAGAACCACAATTTCCTCCGGTATCCATCAACATAGGAATAAAAGAAACCAGTAAGGGAATAACCGCGAATGCATTTTCATAATTGCCGATAATGGAACCGGTAATAGTTGCTGAAAACATTAAGATCATAAGCCATACAATTCTGTGTTTTGCATGTTTCCAAACGGAAGTTTTCAAGTATGGCTCATCATTTGCAGTCATAGCAGCCATCTTCTGCATATCTTCTGTTGTTTCATCCGTTAAAACATCAATAGCATCATCAAAGGTTACAATACCAACGATACAACCTTCAGAATCAACTACAGGAATTGCCAGTAAACCATATTTACGGAACAAATTTGCAGCAGTTTCTCTGTCATCGGTTGTTTGAATGGATACATAGTTATCTTTCATTAAATCGCTGATCAGAGTTTCATTATCGTGAATCATTAGATCTTTTGCGGAAACAATCCCCAGTAATTTGTGCTTTACAACTACATAGCAGGTATAAACAGTCTCACTGTCAATGCCAACTTTTCGAATCTTATCCAGTGCCTGTTTTACCGTCATAGTGGGGTGTAATTCAATAAACTCAACTGTCATAATGCTTCCGGCACTATCTTCTGAGTATTGAAGCAAATAATTGATATCCGCACGGGTATCATTGTCAACATTCTCAAGCAGCTGGGTTACAACATTAGCAGGCATATCGCTTAAAAAATCAACGGCATCGTCAGCATACATGGAATCAAAGATTGTTTTAATATCCTGTTTACTAAGTGTTTTAATTAATGTTTGACGAAGATCATTTTCCATATAGGAAAATACCTCTGCTGCTTTCTCTTTATCAAGTATTCGAAATACGATAACCAGCTTATCTTCATCCAGATCTGACAGCAGACTTGCAAGGTCAACCGGGTTGTATTTAGAAAGTTCTTCATGTATTAATTTTAATTTATTCTCTTCAAGTAGTGTAAGTAATTCTTTGCTTGTCATATTTTTCCTCCTCTTTTTAGGCATAAAAATACTGCCGTATTAATTTTCTCTTAGATACGACAGTAAAAAATGCTTTCCAAAAAGAGATATTACAAATCAAGCACTTGTAATATCAGTGAGCATCAAACTACCATATCCAATTATATTATTATGTCTACTTCGCCCAGGACTACTGTCCAAAATGCTCACCTCCGTAAAAATAAACAAAAATAAAATCCCAATGCATGCTCAAATGATGCACGGGATAAATCCGCGTATGTTGACCACCGTTTGAGCTTTAGCTCTATAAGGCGATGAAATTACATTATGCTATACCTTGATTCGATATAGCCTGTTCAACCTTCTCATGATGTCTCCATCACTCCGCGGCAGTAATCCGTATCCTTATAGTAGCCTCACCTACCAGATTATATTCAATTTCAAACCTATTGTAACAGTAAAATTTCTGTTTGTCAAATAGCACAGCGTAAAATATCAGAACTAATATCAATATTATAATTTAATAAGTTTTATAATCCTCTAGTCAAGACCACTGCAGGTGGTTTATTTTTATGTACATACAGAAAGAAGCAATTGCTATTTTACAAGTCAATTGCTCCCTTTTTCTAAATTAACATCAACATAAAAAATTATACTGCTTCTGCTTCATTTTTCTTTTCATAGGCTCCCAACCCTGCCAATACAAATAAATACAAAGGCAAGGTCTGTATCCACATAAGTGTTAGATCAGCCAGTCCATGTACCAAAGCTGCTGCAGATATGGCAAACACTAATGAAGTAATCCGGGTTTTCTTATCGTTAAAATAAGTTTTTACTAAAGTGATAGTATATTTTACAAAATACCATAGAAACAAAACGGTTCCCACGATACCAAAATCCAACAGCAGTTCAAGTATAATACTGTGGGAATGAGGTACCAAATATCCAAGATGCTGTTTTGAATCCGTATACATATAGGACATAAATCCATGTCCGAATAAAGGCGCTTTCTTTATCTGCTTAATGGCAAAATCCCATATTTCAAAACGTATTTCTGTAGTAACCTCTGCCTGGTAAAGGCGTGGAATAATATTCACATTAAGCACAAGAATAATAAAGCTGGCAAAGGTAGCCAATAACAGCCATATTGCAAGAAGCCGGTGCATTTTGAGAAGAAGAAGTAAAACGGCTACTCCAAGAAAAATCTCAACCCATGCAAACATACTCTCACATAAATACAGGCTGATTACATTCATAGCTGCAATGAAATAATAAAACCACTTCTTACCTTGACGTGTCAATACTTTATAGGCACAGATAATAATTACCATACTTATGATAGTACCAAAATAATTGGGATAAAAAAACATTGCCGATGCCCGGTTTACACTACTTCCCATCTTAAAATAGGGAAATACGAATTTTTCAACCAAAGCATAAACCGTCCCCATTAAACTCAATACACAAACCATGGTTAAAACTCTTTCAAAAAGTATCCTAGTCATAACACTTCGTAAATACAATCCTAATACAAATGCAAGGGTAAATCCAAAGGCTATAAGTAATCCAAGCCAGTTTTTATAAATAGCGGCGATAAAAAAAGCAAAAGCACAGAATGAGAATAGAACTTTTGAACCACTGTGTATGAGAATTAAACTTCTTGTCTGTTTTTTAAAAATAATATAAATTGCTAATGATATAAGAACAAGCCCTGAAATAATAAATGGTAGAAACACTGCAGCTACTGTTAAAACCACAATTCCTGTTTCTGAAAATAAATTATTCTTCTGTTGCGTTACATTCATGTCTTCTATAATAAATTCCTCTTTTCGTAAATTATGTATAAGGTAACATACCTGTGATATACAATTATTTATAATGGCAATGATTGTACCACTTTCCACGAGATGTTGCCAGTTTCAGATACCTTTGCAGCCATTACTCTTTCCACACCATACTTTATGAATAAACATTAAAAATAATTAGATAATTAAGCTAAAAATATTAAACATACTATATTTTTTCCATTAATATGATATTTATTCATAAATATATATAATTACCTGGGTCTAATTCGCCAAATTTTCTATATAATTATATCAGTTTTTCATGCCATTATTTATAAATATTCAGTATATTTGTATATATTATCATTCTACATCTGATATTCTCCAATTGCTCACCAATTTTAACACTAATTAAAAATGAAATCAATAAATATTTTACAAAATGTGTATTTTAATATCCGATATTGAGTATGAAATAACAGCATATACACATAATAGCTATAAATCTTTTAATTAGGATAGGAGAAATTTACTATGAGTACATTAACGAAAATACCCTGTGAAAAAACAATAGACAGCAGTCTATATTTATTACTGGAAGGGTATCCTTTTATACAAAACAGATGCCGGAAGTATGAATCTGATATTTTTCAGACAAGATTATTCGGTAAAAAAGTGGTATGTTTTACAGGAGAAGAGGCAGCCGAAATATTCTATAATGACTATTTGTTCAAAAGAAAAGGAGCTGCTCCAAAAAGAGTACAAAGGACCCTATTAGGTCAACAAGGTGTTCAAGGTCTGGATGGTAAGATGCATCAAAGTCGAAAAAAAATGTTTCTCTCCATTATGACTCCGGAAAATCTGAAAACTCTCATACATTACACCAGATTTCAGTGGGAATATAATAGTATCCGTTGGAACAACAGCAATATTATTTTATTTGACGAAGCACAGATTCTATTATGCCAGGTGGCCTGCAAATGGGCCGGTGTTCCTTTGGATCACTATGAAATAGAACAAAGGGCCTTTGATCTTGGTAAAATGATTGATGGCTTCGGCGCAGTTGGGCCCAGGTATTGGGAAGGATGCAGTGCCCGAAAAAGATCTGAAGAATGGATAAGCAATATTATCGTTCAGATTCGTACGGGTAAAATAAAACCACCAAAAGATTCAGCGGCTTATATCATAGCCTGGCATCGAAATCAGAATAGTAAATTATTAAATCCACAAGTTGCAGCTGTGGAATTATTGAATATAGTAAGGCCCATTGTTGCTATTGCTACTTACATTACCTTTGGTGCACTAGCTATGTTTAAGCACCCTGAATGCAGAGCTAAATTACAATTACGGGACCCTAATTATAATGAAATGTTTGTACAAGAAGTAAGACGACTCTATCCTTTTACTCCATTTGTGGGGGCTTTGGCAAAAAAGGACTTCCTATGGGAACAATATTTGTTCCATAAAGATACTCTTGTGTTATTAGATATCTATGGGATGAATCATGATTCAAGAATATGGCTCCATCCTTATGAATTCAATCCGGAACGCTTTTTTGATTGGGAGCACAGCCCTTACTTGTTCATGCCTCAGGGCGGCGGTAACGAACTGGGTCACAGGTGCGCCGGCGAAATGGTTACCTTAGAAGTTATGAAGGCAAGTCTGGATTTTATAGCAAATCATTTGTCCTATAAAGTACCAGTGCAAGACTTAAAATACCCTTTATCCAGAATTCCTACCCTGCCAAAAAGCAGGTTTATTATGAGTCATGTAAAGAGAAAAGTAAATTAATAGAATATCATTTTGTATACAATAGCATGGAAAAGGATTGGAAGAAGAATCCCATTTCATCCGGATTCTTCCCCCATTCAATCTCTTAGAATTAGAAATTATACCTCAATAATTAAATTATACACTTGTAAATTTTTAAAAATCAGTATATAATACCAATAAATATTGAAAACAGCAATGATAAAAGCTACGATTTATAAATTTCTTCAGAGAACCGGTGGTTGGTGTGAATCGGTGAAAGGCTAAATCTTTCCACTTTTGGAGCTGTCAGTGATAAACTGAAGGTCGGTAACCTTTATCTTACTATTTGAGTGGCTGGCACTTATACGGATAATCCATGGTTCTATATCTATTATCTTTATAGCTGGCAATTTGGGTGGCAACGCGGATTCCTTTCGTCCCATATTTTTTGTAAATGGGTGAAGGAATTTTTTTATTGCAAGAATAATTCCGGTACCCAACCAAGAATAATTCAAATTACAGGAGGAAATCAAATGTTAGATTTAAAATTTGTCCGAGAAAATCCGGAGATTGTAAAACAAAATATGAAAAACAAATTCCAGGATCACAAGCTTCCATTAGTAGATGAAGTAATTGAACTGGATCAGGAAAGCAGACAGGTAAAGCAAGAAGCGGATAATTTAAGAGCTGAAAGAAATAAGACTTCTAAACAAATCGGCGGCTTAATGGCTCAAGGTAAAAAAGATGAAGCAGAAGAAATGAAAAAGCAGGTAACTGCTAAGTCCGACCGTTTAGGAGAATTGGAAGCAAAAGAAGCCGAATTGCAGGAAAAGATAACACAAATCATGATGACCATTCCAAATATTATTGATCCAAGTGTTCCAATCGGTAAAGACGATAGTGAGAATGTTGAAATCAAACGCTACGGTGAACCGGTAGTTCCTGACTTTGAAGTACCTTATCATGCTGATATTATGGAAAAATTCAATGGCATCGACTTAGAAAGTGCAAGAAAAGTTGCAGGTAACGGTTTCTATTATTTAATGGGTGATATCGCAAGACTTCATTCTGCAGTAATTTCTTATGCAAGAGATTTTATGATTGACCGTGGTTTTACTTATTGCATACCGCCATTTATGATTCGAAGTGACGTTGTTACTGGTGTTATGAGTTTTGCTGAAATGGATGCCATGATGTATAAAATTGAAGGAGAAGATTTATATTTAATCGGAACCAGCGAACATTCCATGATTGGTAAATTCATTGATACTATTATTCCAGATACTTCTCTTCCTCAAACATTAACCAGCTATTCACCTTGCTTTAGAAAGGAAAAAGGTGCACATGGTATTGAAGAAAGAGGCGTATACCGTATCCACCAATTTGAGAAACAAGAAATGATCGTAGTATGTGATCCTGACGATAGTATGATATGGTTTGATAAATTATGGCAGAACACCGTAGATTTATTCCGTTCTTTAGATATTCCTGTAAGAACCTTAGAATGCTGCTCTGGTGACTTAGCAGACTTAAAAGTAAAATCTATCGACGTTGAAGCATGGTCCCCAAGACAGCAAAAATACTTTGAAGTAGGAAGCTGTTCTAATTTAGGAGATGCACAGGCACGTAGATTAAAGATTCGTGTAGTTGGTGAAAAAGGTAAGTACTTTGCCCATACATTAAACAATACGGTAGTTGCACCACCTAGAATGTTAATTGCATTCTTAGAAAACAACCTGAATGCAGATGGCACTGTTAATATTCCTACTGCCCTTCAGCCTTACATGGGTGGAAAAACCATAATAAAGTAAATATAAATATTTATTATAATTGAATAGATAGGATAGTGAAGAAATACCATTATGTTTAAATAATTAAGAATAAGGTACTTCTACTATCCTATCTTCTTTTAATATGTATCATTGAAAAATGTTTGTCCTATCAAAAATATAATATAATTTATTGCATACTTTTAGCAATAGTAACAGTATCCAGTTTATTCCAGACCATTATATCTATCCGTATCATACTTTAATAATAACAGTGTCAAATGTTCCGCATGCCCCTTTTCTTCATTAATTATGGTATACAATACATTTTGTATATCAGGATAGGGCATACTGGCCAAATGCTGTTCATATAGTAAAACAGCCTCAAATTCACCTTTTATGTCTTCCCTTATATTATTTAAGATTAATTGTTTATTGTAGTCTGGGGTATATGTTTGCATTGGTGACTTAGGGCCTGCTTTAATGTTAATATGTTCTCTATATGCTTGGTATTGCATTGGGTCATACTTACGCAGTAATGAAAGAATCAGACCATAATGTTTCTTTTCATCTTCTATGATATATTTCCAAACTTCATTAATGTCCTCCATATTAGAATTTGCGATATGTTCCTCATAACCGTTTATTGCATCAATTTCACTAATTAATATTTCTCTTAATTTATTTGTATCAAGTATGGCTATTCCTTGTGGTTGACCTTTGGGATTGGTATAACTCAATATAAACCTCCTATATCTCCTTTGGTTTCTAATAAATATTATTCAAGAAGGTTTAATAATATTCGAGATATACGAACTGCCAAAGACTTGCTCTGAAGTAGAGAAAGTAAAATTTGAAAGAAGTAATTGCAAATCATTGCAAAATGTGTTAAATATTACATTACCAATTCCATATATACATAGCAAAGGAGTACTAAAATATGAAAATCAAATGGAAAATAGTTCTGGTTTTTGCTTCTGTAATCGTAACTGCAATAACGGTTATTAATGTTTTATATTATCTTAATATCTCAAAATTTATAGAAACAGAACACATTAATCAATTGTCCGGTTATTCTAAAACGGGATACCAATTATTAGAGCACAAATATCCTGGTGATTGGAAAGTAGAAGGAGAAAAGCTCTATAAAGGTGATATTTTACTAAATGATAATTATGAATTTGTAGATGGTTTCGCAAAAGATGCTAATATTCTGGCAACTATCTTTCTTGGAGATACCAGAATAACCACCAGTATTAAAGACGCCGAGTCAAAAAGGTTAGTGGGCACTAAAGCCTCCGATATTGTAATAGATAAAGTATTAACAGGCAATGAAGATTATTTAGGGGAAGCCTCCATAGTTGGAAGGAAAGCATTAACTTATTATGTTCCCATTCAAGACTCAACAGGAACAACCATCGGTATGTGGTTTGTGGGAATATATTTAGATGATATTGGAGCTCAAATAATAAAGGTAGTTGCAACTGCTGTAATAGTCTCTATGGTAATATTGGTGGCAGGCTGCTTCATTACTTATATAATTGGCAATACCATAGGTCTGGGATTTAACAGAATCCGAAAGGATATTGAAGATATTGAAAATGGTAAATTCAATCATTCCTTTAATATAAAACACATGAATAGAAAAGATGAAATTGGAGCAATTTCCAAATCTTATTCTAACATGCAAACTCGTATAAAGAGTATTATTTTAAGTATTAAAGAAGAAATAATTAAGATAGAACGGTCTTCTGAAGAATCTTTGCTCAGTGTAAATGATGTTTATAATAATGTTGAAAACATATCTTTTACAACAGAAGAACTATCAGCAGGCATGGAAGAAACCGCTGCCTCCACACAGGAAATGAATGCCTCCATACATAATATTGAAGCTGAAGTAGACGAAGTAGCAAAGAAAGCAGAACATGGTGAAAATATAGTAAGAGAAATCAAAAAACGTGCAGAACAATTGCAACAGGAAGCACAGGAATCTCGAAAGAACACTCTTTCCATTTTTGAAAACACCAGTGAGAATTTAAGAAATTCTATTCAGAAATCCAGTGCTATTGAAGAAATAAAAGCATTGTCACAATCTATATTACATATTACAAGCCAAACAAATATGCTGGCATTAAATGCTTCCATAGAGTCAGCCAGAGCCGGTGAAGCAGGTAAAGGTTTTGCTGTTGTTGCACATGAAATTGGTAATCTTGCTGTTAACTCCAAAGAGGCCGCAACGCAGATTGAAAGTATTACAGCTGAAGTATCGGAAGCCGTAAAGGCACTTGTTAAAGATGCTGCTACCCTCCTTGACTACGTTGAGCATACCGTTATTCATGATTATGGTGTTCTGGTTCATACCGGAGAACAGTATTATACTGATGCGAATACTGTTAATGAAATGGTTACAGAAATTAAACGGATTTCAGATCAGCTACAGACCTCTATTCATTATGTAAAACAAGCTATTCAAGAGGTTGCAGCGGCTTCAAACCACGGAGCAGAAGGCGCTTCCGTTATTTCAGAAAAGTCTGCTTCTATCGTTGGACAAACAGAAGAAGTAGTAAAGCAAACAAGAGCAAATAAAGAAAGTGTAGATGTATTAAATGAAATGGTGCAATTTTTTCAAATATAGTAAATAATTAAATAACTGAATACGTAATACTACAGATTTGATTTTCTTTTCCATCTGCAATCATATGTTAATTGACCACTGATTTAAGTAATTTTATTGTATTGTCTATGCGGATATTGCAATTCGTTTACCGCTGCTTGCTCACGATCTCGTTGCCACTGCGCGGCCTTTCAGCAGGAGCTTAACTCCTGCTGAAATAGGCAAATCTGCTTCCCTGATGCGGTTAAATATTTAGATATGCTCCCTCATTTAAGAGTATCTGCTGCATTTCATGAATATTAATATTTTTTGTCTTCTGTCCATATTTTACAGCTAAAAAGGCAGCAGCTCCCCCTGCCTGAGCCACGGCACCTGCAATAGGTGTTGTTCTGATTGCTCCCTGAGCTTCAAAGGTAGCAGATATACATCTTCCTACGGTTATTAAATTATCTATTTGATTATTTATAAGGCAGCCATAAGGTACACTGTACATACTTCCGTAAGTAATATTGTCCTCATCCTTTACAACTTCACCTTTTCCGTCAGGACTATGTACATCAACAGGATAACCTGCATGAGCCACCACATCATCAAACTTTCTACAGGAAGTAATATCCTCCAAAGTTAGAGTATACAAACCTTTAATCTGCCTGGAACCTCTTACACCAATGCCCGGTCCTGTACTTATAAGTATGGAATGTTCAAATCCTCTTACCTTTTCCTTTAAAAATTTTTCAAGATTACGAACCTGTCTCCTGCCTTCGATTTCTGCTTTGGAGAGTTCCCATGGATCTGTGGAGTCAAATCCCCGTATTCTTGTAGTATTGACAATCACCTCCCCCAGGTTATTGGTTTCAAAGAATAAAATTCCTTCAGAGTCAAAATCCAAAGAACCGTCTTCTTTTCCCTGTTTCACCGTTAGTTCATAACCGCTGACAGAAAGTCTGGATGCTTTATCCACCATGTCCGTATTGCCCTTTAGATACGGGAATTCATCGGGATTCTCCTTTACATAGGCCTTCACCGCTTCTATATCTACATTGCTTATTTTCATATTCATTGTCATAGGCTGGCAGGCACCATCTGAAATTCTACCTTTTGTGAATTCCACTCCTGCCCAGGCAGAAAGATCACCATCACCGGTGGCATCAATATATACTTTTGCACTAACTTCACTTAAACCAGCTTTATTACTGATAGTAAGTGATTCTATAGTTCCATTTGATATTTTAACGGCAGATAACATGGTGTGGTAAAGAATTTCAGCCCCATTTTCTATAAGCATAAGTTCTAATTCATGTTTCATGGCCTCTGCATCAAAAGGGGTTACCGTATAGGTATATCCAATGGTGTCTGTTACATGACCGGGTGACTTTTTCTTTTCCTCTAACCTGTCAATCAGTTCTCCCACAGAACCTTTTATTACTTGTCTGTCTGCTACGTGAAAAGTCATCATTGGACCTACACCAGCAGCGGTCAACATTCCTCCCAGAAAACCATACTTTTCTATAAGCAGGGTCTTAGCTCCGTTCCTTGCAGCGGTAATAGCCGACATAACACCGGATATTCCTCCCCCTACTACAATTACATCATATTGTAACATTCTCTGACTCCTTTCCATTTTTCGTGAAACCAACCATTTTATAAACCATTTGCCCAGAAAATCACGCTCTCAAAAAAACATTCATTTATAGAAAGTATGATACAATGATTAAGTTTGCACTTCAATGTCTAATTTTTTACCCTTTAGTTCTTCGTTTGAAATCCATAATTTATCTAAATTCATCACTGGATCATATACACTATTTCTTTGTATACCGTTTACAATATACCTTCTTCCTTTTTTCTGTGCTTCCTTATAATAAATATGAAGTTTGCAATTCTTTACGGTAATGTGCAGTTCCATGCTTTCAAAAGGTGTATATACTGCCGGCTGCAGCCATATTCCTTCGTATTCCGGATTTAACCCGAAGACGCACTTAATAAGAAGTTTTAGCAATACATTGGAACTTCCTGTCTGCCAGTCAGCCATGGATTCTCCGTCAATATTTAATTCTTTATTATAACCATAGGAATTTGGCATAATGTATGGGGAACAGGATATATATTCATGGGTAAACGGCAGTGACTTCAGAAGCTGCATCCATGCATCTTTTGAATATCCCATTCTAAAAAGGGCCATAATTCCAAACATGGAGGCATGTATATAGGCTGCTCCATTCTCCGCGGTACCGGCAGGAAGCTTAGGAATCCGTCCCACACCCTTGGTATCCGCCTCAAAATAAGGTTCAAAAGTCTTTAACCCGTATTTAGAATCTAAATTTTTAAAAGCGTTTAGAATTGTATCCTTCATTCCCATATCTTCGTCATATAGTCCGGTTAATACCCAAAAAGCATTGGAGGTAAGGACCTGTCTGGACTTATGATCCGGATCATGAAAGCTTCCCACATAGTAAGACGCTTTATCGCCCCAGCCATGCACAATTCTTTTTTCGTCATTTTCTCCTATTACAATTCCATACTTATATAATCCCTCTTTTATTTCCTGTCCCACTGTTTGGTATTCTTTTATAAGCTGCTGATACTTATGTGCATCCAATTTATATAGAAGTTCTTCCATCTCTTTTAGATTTTGATATACTTGTAAGGAAACCATTACAGATACACCACTGCCGTATTCTTTTTCCGGATTCAGACTGACTCCAAGTCCATCCAGTGCATCATTCCAATCTCCATAAAGAGCTCTCACACATTTCGTTATTTCAAAATCCCTGTTTGAAATAAGATAGTTCATAATCTTAAGCATATGTTCCAACACGCTATCTCTTATAGGACTTAACTTTACCAGGTTTTTCTTCTCATCTATTATTTCATAATATCCGCACTCTTCTTCCAGAAAGGAAAAATCACCTGTATATTTTAAGTAAGTAACAATTGTTGAAATAACCCAAACTCCCTGATCTATAAAAGGACGAAGATCCATCTCCGGAGCACCTTCTCCTGCTGGTAAGGAATACTGGCGGGGGCATCTTCCATTGGGAGCAGTAAAATTCAGAGCTTCTAACATCTTATCTTTTGTTTCCTCCGGTTCCCAGGCGGCAAGAGCCTCCAATGCCTGAAACACATCCCGGATTCCAATTAATGAACCTACATATGCCTGAATGTACCCTTTCATTAAAGCACAAAATTCCACTTGTTTTTTTAGATGTTCTATAAAGGAGTTACATACCTTTGTTTTGATTTCGGGAAGTTTTGATTGTCCTACACCTATCTTTAGTTTTGAAGCTTTTTTTTCCTCCATTTCTTCCAGTTTACCCAGTGAGGTATCTATTTCCAGTGGGCTAACTTTGCCTTTAATCAATTTTTTCAATTCTAATTCTTCCTTACAATATGGTATGTAATCAAAGGTAATATCCAGCCGTGCCACATCCTTCTCTCCTAAATGCAGTTTAATTAAATCACCTGCCGCTCCCACTTCTGTAAAGGTACACACCTGTTTAGTCCCAGGAAAAGTTCCCTTCTTTACTGCCATGGGTGAATGGAGACTTCCTCTGCTGCCTCCCACATACTCATATCTGGAGGCGGTTTCTTCATGACTTATTAACCTGCTTTTTTCTCCACATTGTATTTGTCTTTTTATAATTCCATAATTGGATACGGATTGGGTTCTGCTTAAATCTTCATTAGTTTTTATAATAAAATACCCTAAATCTTTATCTTCCTTACTTAATACCCCTTTCTTTTCTTTTTTGCAATACCTTACTTCCCGGAACCATCTATTATCTCCGCTTTCTGCAATGGCATGAACAAGAAAAGGATTAAAAAAGGAAGACAGCAGGATGTCTTTTCCTTCACCACTAAGATTTTCAGCAGTTAAAGAAAATATTACTTTTTTGTCATGATTTACAAATACCCGAACCCCAAAACGTAAATCTTCTAATTGAGTTATGTAGTAAGCACAACATTTTGTAAATACCGTAAATTGCTCTGTCTCTATTTTAGTATCCATAACCGGAACCGACAGCAGTGAAACTATATCATATTGATTATCCTTTGCCGGTATACCGGCAAAAAAGGCTATTTTGTTTTCCTGCCCTTCCGATGCTCTAAGAAAAGGTGAAAAGATTCCTTCATTGCCATGCATATACCCGGATGCATAGGCCCAAAAATAAAAGCCATCAACGCCGTAAGGGTATCTGCAGTCTCCATCATCTCTTGGCAAAGCCAGTATTTCATCCTTATCTATAAAATATGTTTTTCCGGGCAATTGTGCCTCTTTCACATACTCATCTTCCATTTTAATTCTGTGGTATGCTTTAGAATAATACTGTATTTTTTCAATCAGCTTTGTCATATCCTATCACCCTATTCCTATAAACTTAAGAAGTTTCTCATATCATCACTGACTTCTTTTGCTAAAAGTTCGCTTTCCATTTCAGCAAATATCCTAAGCAGAGGCTCTGTTCCGGAAAATCGTGCACTAATCCATCCGCCATTTGTAAAATAAACTTTTACTCCATCCATATAGCTGACTTTCTCAACGTCATACGTAAATTCCGGTAACTTTTTCTCCTGGAACAATAACTTTTGCAGTCTGTCTTTGATTTCCTCCTGGAATACAAATGCATTTTCTGCCATATAGCAATACCCAAACTCAATATACAATTCCTGAAGCAGTTCTGTTAAAGACTTTCCTGTAACACTGATCATTTCTACCAAAAGGCTGGCAGCAAATATTCCATCCTTACCTTTAATATGTCCTTTTATGGATAATCCACCGCTGCTTTCTCCTCCAATGATGGCGTCCTGTTCCTCCATCTTAGAGCAGATATATTTAAAGCCAACGGGAACTTCATAGCATTTTTCACCGAATTTATCTGCTATCTTATCCAGCAAATGAGTTGTGGTAAGGTTTCTTACAGCGCAGCCTTTTAAACCCTTGTACTTTAAGAGATAGTAGTACAATAATACAAGAATACTGTTTGGATGAATAAATTCACCATTACTATCAATAATGCCTAATCGATCTGCGTCTCCGTCTGTTCCGATACCAAGGTCATAGCCGCTTTCCATAACCGTACTTCTAAGTCGCTGTAAAGTCTCTAAGCTAGGGGAAGGCAGTCTTCCACCGAATAAAGTATCATGCCTGTCATTTATAATATCCACATCACATCTTGCAGTAATTAGAACGGTCTGCAAAGAGGTTTTAGAGACACCAAACATTGGGTCTAACAGTATCTTTAAGTGCTTTTTACGTATTGCATCAATATCAATCATACTAATAATAGAATCTATATAAGTATTCATAGGATCTGACTTTATAATCCTTCCCTTTTCTATGCCTAAATTAAATTCCATGGATTTTATATCTTTCTTATCCACTTCCTCTATAAATTCTTCTATTTTTTCTGTAACCGTTTCTGTAGCGTCTTTTCCCCCTTCTGTAAATATCTTTATACCATTATAATCTGCCGGATTATGACTGGCAGTGATGGCTGCACCAAATTTTGACTGCTGCATTTGTACGGTGAACATCACCAAAGGGGTCGGTGCTATTTTTTCAATAAATATTACTTTTATACCGTTACCGGCTAAGACTTCGCTCATCCATTTTGCAGCTTTATCCGATAAAAACCGCCTGTCGTAACCTATTACAAACTCGTATTCTTCTGCCTGTTCCGAAATAATCATGTTAGCAACAGCCTGTGACAGTATTCTTACATTATCTTTTGTGAACTCTTCACCAATGAGTGCCCTCCAGCCGCCTGTTCCGAATTTAATCATTGTGTCTCCTCCTATACTGCATATTGATTCTCAATAGGTCTAAAACCTGTGAATTTGGGTGCAGGTACAAATTCGCTACATCCATTTTTCTTTGTTGGCTTCTATAAACTCATCATCATTCAGATGAGGATACATCTCATAAACTCTTTGTATTTCTTCCGCCTGCCCCGGTGAAAGGGTCTCCTTCTCATTCAGACACCAGATTCCTTTAAGAATTCCCTGTCTTCGCAAAACTTCATGAAGTCCTGCAATACAGCCTTTGAATTCATTTGCCGTATCAAAGAATGCAGCATTTGCATCTGTCACTTCCATTGCAAGCGTCAGAAGCTCTGCAGGAATGATTTCACTTTTTGCAGCCTCTTTCAGTCTCCTAAAAAGTTTTACAGCCGTATGTGTCCATACAGACCAATGACCCAGCAGGCCTCCTGCAAAAGATATTTCATAATCCTTTCCATCTTTGCTGAATTTGTACTTGGTTAATAAGTCCATAACAATATTGTCATCATTACCGGTATAAAGGGCGATCTGGTCTTTTCTTGATGAGAATGCCACTGCTCTGGCTACATCCAGTGTCTCATAGCGGTTAAAGGGTGCGGCTTTGATGGCTACTACATTATTTATTTCGCAAAACCTTTGCCAGTAATCAAAAGTCAGTTTTCTTCCTCCTACTGACTTTTGAAGATAGAACCCAATAACCGGAATAATTTTTGCAACTTCTTCACTTCGCTTTAACAATTCTTCTTCACTTAAGTTGTTTAATCCTCCCGGGCTAAGTAATACCGCATCATAACCAAGTTTCAGCGCCGTCTTAGCTTCTTCCACTGCTTGCCCCAGAGGCCCGCAGACACCTGCAATTCTTACAATAACTTTTCCTGTTTTTTTCTCAAATGCCTCTATTTCTTCCACTGCTATTTTTAGTACCGGCTCAAAAAGTCCTATCTTAGGATCTCTGATTTCAAATTGGGTTGTATGTACTGCAACTGCCAGACCACCCGCACCGCTGGCCAGATAATAGCGGGTAAGCATTCTTTGTTTCTCTTCGTCCAGTTTTCTGTCGGCCGTTAATGCAAGGGGATGAGCCGGTATAAAAGTACCCTTTTTTAATATGTTCAAAGCTTCTTCCTGTCTTGCTTTTAATATGTCCAATGTTACTTCCTGTCCTGCCATTAGTATTTGCCCTCCCTTTCTTCAAAATGAGTGGGTTTCCCCAGAGACCTTCCTCCTGCTAATATCCACTCTGCCTGCCAGCTAATTAGTGTTTTTAAAGAAACCGTGGGATATCCAAAAGTCTCCATGGCCAATGCAGAATTATTAAGCAAAGCAGCCGGAGCTTCTTCACCTGTAAATATTGGTTCTTTCCCCAGTAACTTACCTAATTCTCCAGCCGCATATCTTATGGAAACAGTTTCCGGACCTGTAATATTCATTTTAACAGGAGGGCATCCTGTATGAAGTAATGCCAGTAAAGCCATTTCATTGGCATCTCCCTGCCATATGCAGTTAAAGGCAGCTGCCGAAAGGCTAACTGGTTTTTCCTCCATAATATTCACCCCGATATCATGAAGAACTCCATATCTTAAGTCCACTGCATAGTTTAAACGGTACATAAAAACCTCTGTTCCATATTCTTTGGAGGCATACTCAAACATACGCTCCCTGCCAAGACAAGACATTGCATATTCACCTACCGGTGAAGGCTTTATATTTTCAGAAGCTCCTGAATTAACAGGCATCATGGGATAAATATTTCCCGATGAAAATACCACAATTTTGGAATGTTTGTATTTCTCCGCTACCAGCCCAGGCAGCCAGGTATTCATAGCCCAGGTCTGTGCTTCCTGTCCGTCGGTACCAAACTTACGTCCTGCCATATAAATTACATTAGGTACCTGAGGTAAATTTTCTAAAGCACCCGGCTTTAATAAATCCACACTAATTGTTTCAATGTCATGTTTCTTCATTAGATTGATAACAACCGGATCTGTAAATCTTGAGACTGCAATTACCTTATTATTTCCCTTTGCAGCTTTAATTGCATTATTTGCAAGAATAGCCAAAGTAGGCCCCATCTTACCCCCTGCGCCAAGAATCAGAATGTCTCCGGATATCTTAGACATACCGCTGATTAATTTTTGAGAGGGATTGGTTAGTTTTTCATTTAAACTATCTTCATTCCACATAATATCCCAACTTTCCTTTTACTTGTCTTTCTATTTTCTTTTATTCCAAACCTTTCTACTTTCTTATTCCAGGTCTTTCTATTTTTTATTCTAAGTCTTTATATTCTTTTATTCTCAGTCTTTCTATTTTCTTATTCCAAGTTCTTTTCTTATATTTTTGTAAATCCAAATAAGTAACCAGTTAGTTACTTAATGGTAAATTTTTTACTCTTTCAGCAGATAGCATAAGAACATATCCGTAACGTGCTCAATACGTTTGTTAATATTATCATCGTTATCCAGCCTTTTGCCAAATAGTTTGGATAAAGTAAAGCGATTTGAAAAATACGCAAAAATGAAAGTTAACAATGACAATATAACCTGTTCCGTATCTACTTGCGAGTGAAAAATCCCATCCTCCTTTCCCTTATTTATTATTTTTCTTAACAGTTCTAAAGTAGGGTCCTTAATTCCTGTAAAACCTTCATCTTCAATATACTTACCTTCATTCAGGTTCTCCCATTGAAGCAGTTTTACATAAGTGTTATTTTCTTTTAAAAACTTAAAGTAAAATTGAATGAGTTTTCTGATTGCATCTACCGGATCCGTTTTATCCGATAGAATATCCACTTCCTTATACCCAAGCCTTCCATACACTTCCACCAATACTGCCTTATATAATTCCTCTTTGCTGCCAAAGTATTCGTAATTCATTCTTTTATTAATACCTGCTTCATGGGCAATTTCGTCTACTCTGGTTCCGTAGATGCCCTTCCCGGCAAAAAGGATTTCTGCTGCAGAAAGTATATCTTGTTTGGATTTTTGTGGATTACGTTCTCTCATCTTTACACTCATTGTTATCACATTTGCTCCCAGATGTGATATGCCATCAATAAATAGTTGAAAGAATTCACTTATGGCATCCTTTCTTTCATTACATTTTCTTTCAACTTTTGAAAGAAGCACTTCATGGCATTCTTTCTATAATTTATTTTCTCTAAGCCTTAACTTCTTGATTCTTTATAACTTTTCATTTATTCCAGATTACTTTTATTTTGTATTGTACTTTTTTCTATATTCGGAAGGTGTAATTCCACAATATTTTTTAAATGTACTGGAAAATGTGCTTGGATTCAGATATCCTATTCTTTCTCCAATTTCATTGACAGGAATTTCAGAACCTTTTAGCAGTTCTTTGGCATGGGATATCCTTGCTTTATTTAAATATTCTATAAAATTCACTCCAAAAGCCTTCTTAAAAAAGTTGGAAAAGTATTTCGGTGTGGTGTTAAATACCTCTGCCATTTTATCTAAATAAAGATTTTCCGAAAAATGCAGCTGAATATACTGCAGTACAAAATCCTTATTTAATTTTCCCGAATCCTCCCCACGAATTTTATCTGTGGTTAATTTAACCAGACTATAAAAGAAATCTGTATAGTTTTTCGTAATAACAAAGGTTTTCATTTTTCGTCTGAATTCTTTTTCAGCTATTTCAATTTCTTTCTGATTTACATTCAAATGAACCATTATATTAACCATAGTATGGAATATATTATTTAAAATATATTGAAACTTAATAAAGCTTATATTGTTTTGAATATTCGTTTCTACTATTTGCTTTATCAGCTTCATACTTTCGTCCACATTACCGCTTAGTATGTAATTAGACAACTTTTCATCAAAATCCAACGGCATGTAAACATCATAGCTGTATTCATTTTTCTCTAAATCTATCAGTGTTTTCATATTGTTTATAGAGCGATATTCAAAACACATTTTAATTTCATCGAAAGCTTCTTTACAGTTTTGAGCTTCATCGTAGAACTTGCCAACTACTGCTGTTATGGTATACTCATTAAAAACTGTGTTTTGAAGCTGATTCTTCATTTCATCAATGTCTCTCACTAATTGATCTCTTTTTATAGACTCATTAATGCCCACTAAAGCTACCAGACGCATTTTTTCAATGTAAAATACAACAACAGATAGTTTACCCTGCCCTATATCCTCTAAAGAATCCTTAATTATTTTTCTGATTTCATCCGGCGCAATGGGAGCTGTATTACTATTTCCATTGTCGGGCTGGTCATTAATGGTAAATTCCAGTGCCACCATTAAGAATTGTTTATTAAAAAATATAGCTTTAAAATAGGTGTCAATCTGATCTTTCATTTGCTTATAAAAAGTTATGTCATCAATCATTTTAAAGAATATGCTGCGCATAACTTCTTCTTTCACATTATCCATTTTGTTACTTATTAATTTATTCTCCATCTGCATTTTTTCAATATGATTATAGATATATTTATAATTATTCTGATTCTTATCTTCTTCTTTCATACCTACCAGCCATAGAATCTTCTTTATAGGACTGTATAAATAAATACTTAAGATAAGTGAAATTGCAACTCCTGCTATCGTTGTCAAAAATAATATCAACCTGTTGTATTTAATGATAGAAATAGAACCTTCGTAACTATGGGGTACTTTGTTAATATAAGTAAAGGAATTGTATTCTGATTTTATTACATGATAATTATATTTACCCTTTTGAACGGTGGTTT
This sequence comes from Anaerocolumna sp., assembly GCF_032079385.1. NCBI lineage: Bacteria > Bacillati > Bacillota > Clostridia > Lachnospirales > Lachnospiraceae > Anaerocolumna > Anaerocolumna sp. The sequence goes on along the minus strand of NZ_DAMAUC010000006.1, from coordinate 155,430 downwards.
CTTTATCGGAATCAACAATTATACCTTCCAACCCCTCCATATTATAATTGTCATCTGTGTTTATAATTACATTTTTATCTTTATCCAATATAATCAAAGAGGAACCCTTCATCATACTTTGTTCATTTACCTTTTTATACAACTTTGGCAGATCTACAAATACAACCATATTTTTTACAGTGCTGCTCATTTGATTAGAGGCTACAATAGCAAGTAATTTTCTGACTGTTTTACCGGAATTTCTAGTATCCTGGTAATAATCTTCCGGAATTATTTTCATTGGATGGCTTGTGACAGCAAAATTTTTCCAATACTCAGAAGCATATTTATCACTTTTATATTTGTTTGAAAAAATACTTTGAAAACTTTCCGTACCGGATAATGTTAAAGCTAAATCAGAATCTTTAAAGAATACAACAAAATCCGCAATAAAATCCTGGGAGATCAACTGGTTCACGTTTTTCATCAGAAGATATGCGTTATTCATGTTCACATTATTATGTCCTTCTGAGTCATGTATGTTATATGGCAATGTATCTATCGTATATATAATATCATTGATTTCTTTAAAATTTTCTTCAAAGGACTGAATAACACCATTTACAACAAGTTCATTATTAATTTCAGCCTGTTTAAACATTTCATTCATGGAACTTCTATAAATATAATAATTAGAAAGAAACATAATCGAGATAGCAAATAATAAGACCATAAAAATTTTTAGTAAAGACTTATTGAACACTCCATTTTGCACACGCAATTTCATCTTCAAATTCATTTTCCTTTCCCGGAAGTATCTATTAATTTGATTCTAACTACTTTATTAGGGATTGTCAAACTTTCTTGCTATACGGCCTTAACTACCTTGTCATTCGGTTTGCATACTCCATTTTTATTTCATACTTTAACTCTTCTCCTTTAAAAAATCTCTCTATATCCTCCAGAATTCCCAGTGTGCAATTTTTTCTCCGATCAATAGTGGGGCCTCCCATATGGGGAATCAAAATTGCATTGTTTAACCCCCGCAGTTTACTCCCTTTTTGCAAGGGTTCTGTTTCATACACATCAAGAACAGCTTTAAATCTACCTGTTGAAAGTTCATCTGCCAAAGCTTCTTCGTCTATCAGACTTCCTCTGGAAGTGTTCACAAGGAGGCTTCCATGGGGTATTTTCTTAAGAAGTTCCCTGTTAATCAGGTGGTAGGTATCCTCTCTTTGAGCCATATGCACGGAAATAATCTTACAGGTTGTAATGATCTCTTCCAAAGACCCCCGTTGTACTCCATATTCTTTGTATATATCATCGGTCTTGTGTTCAGAAAATACTTTTATCTTTACATGAAAGGGTTTTAACATAGTAACCAGTATCTGTGCCGTCATTCCAAAGCCGATTAGGCCCACTGTCTGATCCAGAATGCTTTCGTTATAATAGTTCCCATCATGCCAGCGTCCCTGATGAACTTCATTGTTGTAGTAGGGAATATCCCTTAATGCACTTAATATGTATGCCAGGGTTCCTTCTGCAAGAGACTGGGCAAAAAACCAATTGCCGCTGACCATCTTAATACCTCTTTCATAAATTGCATTACTGACTACATTCGTTAAAGAACCACCTGTATGGGCTATTATCTTTAATCTATGAGCATGTTCCAAGGCTGTCTCATTAAATTCACTGCTGCCCCATCCACAGATACAGACATCTATGTCTTTTAATCTTTCTTTTAGTTCTTCACTGGACCAATTATTTTCTGTATTGTTCCATACCACATTACCCAAAGAATTTATCCGGTCTGCAACCTGAGCAGGTATAAATGTGTCTCTGACGGACCTTTTGGGAATGGTGACTAAAATATTCATGGTTTCATCCTCCTTCATTCCTGTCATCCTTTTACGGAACCCAGCATGATACCTTTTGCAAAGTACTTTTGAGCAAAGGGATATAGCAGTAATACCGGAATCATAGAAAGGAATATGGTTGCATTCTTCATTGCCTCTGGTGTAATCTGAGATACGGTCATTAAATTAGGATTGGAAGCTGTGTTTTCAATCAGCATATCCCTTAATACCACCTGTAGTGGATATTTATTTGTACTATTTAAATAAATAAAAGGTATAAAATAGCTGTTCCAGTGTCCCATAAAATAAAACAGAGCAATGGAGGCTAAAGCTGGTTTCGATAGGGGTACTACTATTTTAAACAATATTCTGTACTCAGAAGCTCCGTCAACAATGGCTGCTTCATAGAGACTTGGTGAAATGGATTCATAAAAACTTTTCAATATTAATAATTCCGTTGTCCATATGGCATTGGGAATTATCAAAGCCCACATAGAATCAATCAGCTTTAATTTCTGAACCACTATATAGGTAGGTATCATACCGCCGCTAAAGAACATGGTAATAACGATTGCAGTAACAAAAAACTTACGGCCGAAAAACTCTTTTTTTGATAGGGGATATGCCCCTAAAATCGTCATTAACAAATTAATTACAAGTCCTACTGTAGTGTATATTATGGTGTTTATATAGGATCTGGGTATTCTTGAATCCTGCAGAATCATCTTATAAGCATCCAGATTAAAACCTTTCGGAAAGAATGTTACTTTATTCTGAACAATATATATGGTATCACTAAAGGATACAGCAACTACATAAATAACCGGATAAAGCATAACAATTCCCACCATCAGCATGATTAACGTATTTACTATATCAAACATAGTTATTTTTTTCTTATCTTTCATGTATGCCCACCCCCTCGTTACCATAAGCTTTGTTCCGATAATTTTCTGCTGACTCTATTTGTAATTAGCAATAATATTAATGCAACAGCTGATTCAAATAAACCTACCGCAGCTGCATAACTGTAATTTGACTCCAGCAGACCTTTCCTGTATACATAGGTCGAAAATACGTCTGCTACCTTATATGTAGTTGGATTATACAGTAATAGTATCTTTTCATAACCGATACGGAATATATTACCTGACTTTAATATAAACATGGTAGCGATAGTAGGTAACATACTTGGTAGGGTAATATACCATATGGATCTTACCCTGCTGCAGCCGTCCACTCTTGCAGCTTCATATAAGGTTGGGTCGATACCTGCTATGGCCGCAAGATAGATAATTGCACTATATCCCATGTTACTCCATATTTCTGATGTTATGTAGATGGTTCTAAACCATTTAGGATCCGCTATAAAATAATGTTTCTCCATTCCAATAGCACTTAATAAGGTATTGATAATACCATGATTGGGAGAAAGAAAATCAATTACCATACTGCTGACAATTACGATGGAAAGAAAAGACGGCAGAAAACTTATAGTTTGTACGCTTTTCTTAAAAGCTGTATTTCTTACTTCATTTAATAAAATTGCAAAAATTATCGGGAAGGGAAACGTCCATAATAAGGTATAAATTCCTAGTAAAAATGTATTTTTAAATAACAGGAAAAAATCAGGACTGCTAAAAAATTTAATAAAATGCTTAAGTCCTACCCAGGGACTTTTTAGAAAGCCTAAATATATTCCATAATCTTGAAAAGACATAGCTAAACCAAACATTGGACCATAACGGAATATTAAATAAAATGCAGCACAAGGAAGAAAAATAATCAGTAACTGCCTGCTTTTCTTTAAGCGTTTCCATGTATCTTTCCGCCCGGGTTTTTTATTTTGTGTCGTTAAAACTGCTTGAGAAGTATTCATGTTTACACCCATTTGCATATTACATCTGTCTGAATATGTGGTACTTTTCTACAGATGTGATACTGCCATAAATTGCTGAAAGAATCTTTTGCGGCAACCTTTCTTTCTATATTTTCTTTCAACATTTAGTCATTTTACTCGGAAATGAAAGGGTCTGCTGCAAATCTGTCATCATGAGCGAATAAATCCTTAGCATCTTAACAGGAAAAACTTTACTCCCAAAATGACATATGAATTCTTTTGCAACAACCCCTTCACTTCAGACCTTGGTCTATGGTTAAATCGTTAAAACTTATTTGGTATCAAATATTTATTCGGCATTAAATCTGGCCTGAGCAGTATTGTAAGCATTTTCAAGTTCTGATGCACCAAGTTTTTCAGCATTTCCAAGCCATTCATTCCATTGTGACTCGCCGTAATTTTTGTCCAGAACATACTGCACTGCAAATTCAACTCCTGCTTTTTGTATCGTTGTTTTAAGTTCTGCTATTTTGGAAGTCTCTTCATTTGTAAATTTCAAAACCGGATCAAGTGCTTCATATTTCATACCGTTATTAATCTTATCCTGTGACTCCTGTTCTTTTTCTGTGTAGTTAAAATATGTACTTCTGGGATCTATATTTAAATACATACCTTCTACCCATGCACCGTATCTTTCTTCCAAGGTTTTAATATCCACTTTATCTACATCGGTTATATTCGGATAAGTTACTTTACCCTCTGCATCCAAAGTATAGTGTTCTCCTTCAATACCTAATGTAATTAATTCACTTCCAGATGGACTGGATAAGTAGTCAAGAACCTTTAATGCAACTTCCGCATTCTTATTGTTAGCAACTGCAATACCAAAGTTAATAACCTTGGAAAGAGATCTTACATTACCGGTTGGGCCTACCGGATTGGCATATCTTAAATCATAAGTTGGAATAGTTCCTTTTACTTGTTCATAGAACATATCCAGTCTGCCGATCCAGTCGAAGGTAACAAATGAGGTGTTTTCTGCTGCCATCTTAGCTGTCCAGGACGCATCGGTATCTGTTATAAATTCAGGGTCTAATAAGCCTTCATTATATAGCTTCTTCATAAAGTCAATCATTTCTTTAAATTCAGGCTGAATAGTAGATAATTTCCATGTCTTTGTTCCTTCATCATAATATACCGGATAGTTTGCATTTTCTGTACCAATTCCCCAGCCATATCCCCAATCTTTAAATATTGCATCCTGAGTCTTAGACGCATAAGGAATGGAATCCGGATAAATCTCTTTCAATTGTTTTAATGCCTGATAGAATTCTTCTGTTGTTGTCCACTCCTTAATACCATGTTGATCAAAAATGTCTTTTCTATATAAGAAGCCATGGTTTACATCTCTGCTTAATCCATATACAGGCCAGGTATAGATATTACCTTCATCATTGGAATAGGACTTCATTACCCAGTTGTTTTCTCCATTGTCTACATAAAGACTTTTAAAATTCGGGAGACTGTCAAGATGTTCATTAATTGCAACAAAAGCACCTTGGCCACCTAAGTTATTGATTTCGGTTACATTACCGCCGGTAATAATATCAGGAATACTTCCGGAAGCAAGGGTAACTTTAAGCTTATCCGCAAAACTGGTGGAAGGATACGTTTGGATGTCAAGAGTTACACCGGTTCTTGCTTCAATTTCTTTAATAACAGCTTTGTTAGACAGATCCTGAACACTGCTTGGTACCATCCAGGTTATTGTTGTTGGTTTATCAACTAAGGGAAGTGTTAATCCGCCGGTATCACCATATTGATTGGTTTCCTCCGCTGGCTGCTCTGCTTCTTGTGATGATTCTGAACTCTTTGTTTCCTTAGTCTGTGTATCCTCAGTTGATACTTGGTCTGTGTCTTTCGGTTTTTCTTTTCCACAGCCTGCCAGTAAGCCTGCACATAGTGAAACCGCCAACACAAGTGATATAATTTTTTTCTTCATTTCTTTTACCTCCTCCTTTTTGGTAAATTCATCTTAGCATTTAAGTTTTAATTCGTATATATTGCAATTTCTAAAGCTTTATATATTTCCTCCCTTACTTTTTATTTTTCTAAGACCCTTTGATTCAGCGGGTTTTCCCATGTGTAGAAAAACAAATATGTGTAGAAAAATATAAAGTGTCTTTTTATTCAAGTTGACAGACAACCTTGTAAATGCTACCATATGAGTGATTTTACCACATATTTCAAGTTAAGTTAGATTAGATAAATGTAAAGAAAAACATCTTAACAATTATATGCTGACGCCTAAATTCCCGGTGTTTTGGCAGAATGGAGATTGATATGATACGAATTGGTATACTTGGTTCCGATAGCAGCCATGCTTTAGCATTTGCAAAATTGTGTAATATTCCAGATTCTGATACTGGAGAATATAACTTCCCGGATGTTCGTATAACGGCTATCTACGGTCATGATGAAAAAGAGACTGAGAAAACAGCCTTTCAGTGTAAAATTGAGGAGATTGTCTCTTCACCAGAGGAATTAGTTGGTAAAGTAGATGCAGTTATGATTCTATTCCGGGATGGAAACCTACATACTCCATATGCAATACCGTTTATAAAAGCAGGGATTCCGGTTTGGGTTGATAAACCTTTAACCGTTACTGTAGAGGATACAAGAACACTGCTAATGGAAGCAGAAAAATATAATTCTTTAATCACAGGAGGTTCTACCTGTAAATATAGTTACGATGTATTAGAACTTAGTAAAATTATAAATGATGGTTCTGTTGGGAAAATATTATCCGGATATATTAACTTCCCCGGCGATATAGACAGTCCTTATAACGGAATATTCTTTTACGGGCCCCACATAGTAGAAATGCTTTTTACCATATTCGGATATAAGGTAAAATCCTTAACAACAATAAAACGTAATTCCAACATTCTTTGTGTAGCTGACTACGATACCTACAGTGTTGTACTAGATTTCACCAAAGATTTAGACCATAGTTTCTGTGTAATTCATGGAGATAAAAAAAGCCATGTAGGCGAAATCAAAATAGATTCTTCCACCTACAAGGCTGGTTTGGAAAAGTTTATCGAAATGCTTAAAACAGGTATTATGCCTCTTTCCCTTGATAAATTAGCTGCTTCAACACAATTTCTTGCGGCAGTTAATGAATCACTGGAAACAGGAAAAACGGTTTATTTAGATTAGGACGCTTTGCCTAAGTAAGGTTAAAGAGGAACTTAGAGAATAGGGGATATCGGTTACTTGTTCCATAGGGAACTTCGATGGTTCTAATATTATAGGGATCGCTTAAAGCATATTGAAAAATCGAGAACTCCTCGGCGTTGCCTCGTCAAACATCTCGATTTTTCAATATTGGCGCGATTCCTATAATATAAGAACCATAACGAATTTCCCAAAGTCACTAGTAACCGATATCCCCTATTCTCAAAGTTCATTTTACGTTTTTGAGGCAAAGCTGTGTATTGGGAAATATCTATAAATATTATTTAAAAGATAATACTTACTGCAAAGAGATACGTTCGAATTCTTGCAGTAAGTATTTTTCTGCAGATTTATGTTTAGTTGTAGCATTCATGTAATTACGTAAAAGAATTAGCTACAGACTTTTTTATTAAGCATTTATTAGTCAAAACGTCTGCTTTCACTTTCTTCTCTTATATGAGTATGGCAGCTTTTCTTTTTATTACCGCCAAATATCATAAACAGCATTCCACCCATCATAATAGGGCATATAAACGGTGCAATAAAACCTAGAACAGTGGCTGCTACAGGGCTATACCTTGCAACAACTGGTAACGACAATAGGATTAGGATTGGTAATCCGCAGCAGATAATCATGTGCATCAAATGTTTTATAATCTTTCAGGTAAACTAATGATAAAATTAGTTCCTTCCTTCTTATTACTCTCACATTTGATTTCTCCGCCGTGCTCTTCTATGATATATTTACAGATGGATAGACCTAAACCTGAGCCTGGTATACTCATGTTTCTGGAAGGTTCTCCTCTATAAAACTTATCAAAGACATAGGGAATATCTGTAGTTCCAATGCCTTGCCCATTGTCCCATATTTTGATACTTAATTGTTTCTCCGCTTTTATGTAAGAAACGTCAATCCCAATTTTTCCGTTTTCCCTTTTGCCATACTTGATACTGTTATCTATGAGATTAGTCAATACCTGAGTAATTCGGTTTTCATCAAAATTTATTAGCAGGTTTGGTGCTGTATTATTATAAAAGAATTCCATTTGATTATAATTTACTACTTCCTTCTGCTCCATTGCCACTTGCGTGATATAGTCATTAAAGTACTGTTCTTTCTTGGTAATGGTGAGCTTATTCAGTTCTGCATTAAAATGTTCTAATAGGTCACTAATCATTTTATTTAATAATTCTGTTTTTAATACAATGATTTCAGCATATTTATATACCTTCTCACTATCTTTTGCCATGCCGTCCCGAAGTCCCTCGCTATATGCTTTAATAGTAGAGATAGGAGTTTTTAAGTCATGGGATATACAAGTAATCAGTTCTTTCTGACTCCTTTTTAATTCTTCTTCCCTATTACGTTTTTCTTTTAATTCATCCCGCATTAGTTCAAAGTTGTAAGAAAGTTTATCTATATCATTATGCATTAGCCGATTGCTTCTCGCCTTTACAACGGGCACATTATAGTTTCCAACAATTATGGCTTTAGAGGACTGGATGATTTCATTCACAGGGTAGATAATGTGTTGTTTCATATATCTCCTGTTTATGATAATAAGAGCCAGCACCAGTAAAGTACCTATTATAACCGGCATAAAAATATTAAGGATAACTTGCTGTTCTTCAATTCCAATTGCTTCCCCTCTTGGCATAAAAAATGCTGCAAAGCCTAATGTATGCCCTGCCTCCTCCAATGCAAAGGTTGTTTTTACTATATTGCTATCATTTATGTACATACTCTTATCGATTTGTATGAATTCATTTACATTTACTTTATCATTTATGTAATATCCTGTCTTGTCGCTGTATAAGATATTTCCATCTATATCTATGATTACAACCGGATAGCCACCTTTTTGATAGCCGGAGGATTGAAAACTGCCTTTTATAAAACACTCCTTAACCAGATTTATTTGATCTGCTGTTAACATTCTGGCATTGTTATAATAGGTATATTCTTTATAATTTTGATACTGTTTGATGCTGCTAAAGATACCTGTTATGAGAACTGTTATAATGATTATATTTATGATTAATTCCTGTTTTAGAAATATTTTTTGCTTCACCATAATCAATGTAACCCTTCTAATTAATGGAGAATTTATATCCAATTCCCCAAACCGTTTTTATGTAATCAATTTGATATTCTTTTAATTTTTCACGTATTCTTTTTATATATACCGCCACACTGCTAATGTCCCCATATTCCTTCATTCCCCAAATATTTTCATATAGTTGTTCCTTAGTAAATACTTGATTATTATGGCTGGCAAAAAAATAAAGGACCATGAATTCTTTGGTTGTAAAATTCACTTCAACCTCATCAATTTGGGCAGTGTAACTCTCCTTGGATAAAGTTAATCTCCCTGCCTTTACTTCCAAGCCGGCTCCTAACATCTCTTTCTCATTATGTGTTTTATCAAACCGCCGTAAATGAGCTTTTACCCGTGCAACTAATTCCAAAGGGCTAAAGGGTTTGGTAACGTAATCATCCGCACCAATTCCCAGACAAATAACTTTGTCCATCTCACCACTTTTGGCAGAAAGCATGATAATTGGAATATCCCGTGTTTCTCGTACTTTCTTACATATGGTCATTCCGTCTACTATAGGAAGCATGATGTCTAACAAGATCAAATCCGGTTTAAAATCTTCCACATATTTTAATCCCTTCTGACCATCAAATGCCAGCATAACTTCGTAACCTTCCACATCCAGATATTCACCTAATATTTCTGCCAATTCCTTTTCATCCTCAATAATTAGTACACGATGTGACATAGCTCCTCCTTACTACCAGCCTCTTTCTTTTAAGAAATCAAATAAAGTTTTTTCTCTTTCCTCTGATTCTTCTTTTTGAAAATTTCCCAGCTCCAATTCACCGTCAATTCTACCGTCTTTTATAAATATGACCCGGTTCCCCCTTACAGCCGCCTTTAAATCATGAGTAACCATAACTATACTTTGTCCGTTTTCATGTATTGCGGTAAAGGTATCTAATACATTCTCTCCAGCACTTGAATTTAACGCTCCCGTTGGTTCATCTGCAAAGATTAATTCCGGCTCATTAATGAGACTTCGACATATAGCCGTTCTTTGCATTTGTCCCCCCGATAACTGGCTCGGGAACTTATTCTCATGCTCCTTTAATCCTACCTGTTCTAATAAATCATCCACTTTGTGGATTAGCAGGCGTCTGTTTATTTTTGACTTATACGTAGGACTTATAATATTTTCTCTGATTGTTAGATCTGGTATCAGATTAATACCCTGAAATACAAAGCCGATATGATTTCTTCGGACAGATGCCAGCTCTTTCTCCTTACAATGGGTTATATTCCTTTCCTTTAAATATACATCACCGCTGGTAACTTTGTCCATACCACTTAGTAAATACATTAAAGTTGACTTACCGGAACCTGAGCTTCCCATAATTACCGTAAAGTCTTCCTTATAAATTTCTAAGTCCAGATTCTTAATTACATTATTAACTTCACCGTCCGTTACAAAGCTTTTACATATTTTATTGGTTTTTATCATACAAGTTTTCATATTTATGCAATTCTCCTTTCTCTCCTATTCTACTGTCAGCTCCGCAATGGGATTATCAAACAATGATTTAGATGAAAGTAATCCACTAATTATAAAAGCGAATAAAGCTAATAAATTACATAGCAAAAGTGATACAGGATCATAGGTTACTAAATATTCTTCGAATCCAAAAAATGACATAGATAGAATCATAAATCTTGGAAATATTATTACAAATAACGGTACTGTAATCAGTATGGAGACAGAAGCAATCAAAAAGATATAATAGATATTGGTTTTCAGCAGATGTCCGGCAGAATATCCAATTGCCTTATATATACTATTGATTTTACTGTTATTTTTATTTTTTAAATATACTATAGCTACTATATTTAAACCTCCCAAGATTAGAGCCATTACCATAAAAGGCCCTATAGCTGCTAATTGGGGTCCGCATATTGCATTCATAATATTTTCATATTTATTAAGACGAGGCGTGAACTTAGCCATATCTTTAAATTCATTGCTGTGACTATTTATAAAATCATTTGCTTGAAATCCTTCTTTTATATAAATGGAACCCTCTGTATAGTTAAGATCAATTTTATTCTCTACTAATGTAGAACCAAGCAATCTACACCTTTTTCCCATATTGAAAAAGCTTTGAAAAGTTCCGGAGATAAGTAAGGTTACTTTTTGATTATCCGAAAAAAAGATATCAATATAATCTCCAACCCCTTTCCCCAGTTTTTTAGCTACAAAATTCCCAATAGCAATTTCATTACTGTATTTCGGATTTCTTCCTTTCAAAACAGGCATTTCTAAATCTTCATAGGTTTCGTATATGTTAGAACTTATTATGGTATCTCCGATACCTTTTTTCCACTCGATAGAGACCGGATAATTTGAACAGGATTTTACAACCTTTTCAACCTCTTCAAAGTCTTCAACCTCCTTTACTGCATTCTCGAACTCATCGATATGAATGCTTTCCATAGATATATCATACTTGTCAAAACCCAGCCAATAATAATTATTACCGGGCATTCCCTTTATCAGGGTAATTGCAGTAGCGGCAAAATTTACACAAAAGGCAGATACAATGCAGGTAATAATTATAATGATGGTATTTTTTTTATCTCTTTTAATATTTCTTACTGCCATTGCAAGAGGTGAGAAATGAGTGATACTTGTTCCGGAACTTTTTCTCTTAATTCTTACATTATTTACTCCTTGAAATACTTCAATAGGCTTAATATTTTTTAATTTCTTCAGTACAAAATATACCTGTAGCAGTACGAAAGATATAATCACTCCCACACAGAAAACTCCCGCTGTGAAAATACCATTACTGCTATTCACACCAAGATTTTGGAAAGTAACCTTTGTAAAAGAATCGGATATAAATTTTGAACTGATTGCCCCAAGTACACTTCCTATAAGTACCAGAAATGAATAGAACTTCATATAAATTCCTATAATAAGGTTATTTTTATATCCCAAAGTCTTATAAATTGCAACAGATTTTTTATCTGTAATTAATGTGTTCTTAATCATATACTGAATCATAATTCCGCTAACCAGTAAAATCATTATGCTCATAGCAAGTAAGATTCCCCCTAATATCTGTTCTGTCATCTGATTGTCACTGATTCTGCCTTCTAAAGTAATTCCCCACCCCTCCAGTATCTTATTATTGCTTTCTCTATAAATATCAATCAGTTCCGTACCTTCCAGATCTGTATCTGTAAAAATGCTTAAATAATAATTACTATCTAAGTCCTGTGGCATCTCATTAATAATAATCTCTATGTCATACGAGATACTCATATTATAAGGTTCTGTATAAATACCTTTTACTATATAAGAGACACCTTCCGATATTTCTAAAACATCACCTGTTTCAATATTATCTTTATATGCTAAAACTCCTGGGATAAAACATTCATTTTTCTTTAAATTATTCATATCCCCTTCTAATATCCTGACGTTATCGTGAAGTCTTTCGTCGTAAACAACCAAATTCAGAAAATCTTCTATTTTCTTATCATTGAATTTTAAATTATCCTGGAGATAATTATATTCAATCATACTAACTTGTTCTACTTCTTCTAATTTTTCAAATTTTTCTTTCACTTTACTTGCATTTTCATAACTTTCTTCAAAAAGATATAATTTAAGAGCCGGGGATTTAGATTCCTCGGTCAGTTCTCTGTAAGGGCTTCCCAAGGAAGTCATAATGACAAGTGAGCTAGTCATTAGCATGGCACAAACCATGACAATCAAAACAATAAGAATACTTTGCAGCTTACGGTTTCGCAGTTTTTTTATCCACATAAAACATCCCCTCATTCTTTCTTATCAAGACATTTAATATATTATATAAACCATTTTACAATACAGATTTAAAATAAAAATAGTAAAATTATGAATAATTATGAATAAGATTATGCGCTTATTAATTCTTTAATTCAGGAAGCTCTGCCTGTAATACAGTTACAGTTTACAGTTACGACGTATTGAAACTTAAGAAAATTAAAAATTTAATTCAGCCTTTATTTTTGTTAATTTTTCATAAATTTCTCCCCTGTTTTTCGTTACTTTTTTGTTGACTTCTATCAAATTAAGGACTACACTCTTAACGAAATAAAGCAATAAAAAATTCAAAATAAGGATCGTGGTACATATGGATAATATTCCTGTGGATGAATCTTCCCATCCCCTGCGTGTAGGTTTGACCTACAATCTTAAGAAGAATGCATCAGAAAATGTTGCAGAAAATGAAGCTCCGGACATGGAGGCTGAATATGATAGTATGGAAACCGTTTTAGCTATTAAAAATGCCTTAGAAAGCGATGATTGTCGTATTGAACTTTTAGAAGCAACGGAAGATCTGCCTCTTAAATTAGCGAAACATGACATCGATATAGTTTTTAATATTGCTGAAGGCATTCAAGGAAGAGGGCGGGAAGCAGAAATTCCTGCCATTATGAATTTTTACAAAATTCCTTATACAGGGTCAGATGAGACTACTCTATGCCTTGCACTGGATAAGGCACTAACTAAGCGTGTCCTTGAAACTTATCAAATAAGGACACCAAAATACTTTGTCATATCAAAAGATGAGACAAAGTTCAATGACAGCTTTACGTTTCCTGCTATTGTTAAACCTAACGCAGAAGGTTCCAGCAAAGGTATTTCTGATGTTGCAATCGTTTCCAACCCAAGTGAGTTAAAAAGCTTAATATCTAAAAATATAAGCCTTTATCATCAGGATATGTTGGTAGAGGAATACATTGGTGGAAGAGAATTCACCGTAGGTATCCTTGGTAATGGAAGTGAATTGCGAGTATTTCCCCCTATGGAGATTGTATATTTGGATCAGCAAACCCCTTTCAATATCTATAGTTATAATGTAAAACAAAATTATAAAGAACTGATTCGCTATGAATGTCCTGCTGCAATCAGTAAAGAAATAGAAACTGAAATGGTGCAAACCGCCAAAAAAATATATGAAGTTCTTCAATGTAAGGATTTTGCCCGTATTGACTTTCGCCTTTCCCAAAGGGAAATTCCCAGGAGTGAGAATCCCCAGACGAGAAATTCTAATTCTGAGAAAATATATTTTATAGAAATTAATCCATTACCGGGGCTGGCCCCAGGTTATAGTGATTTCCCGATGATAGCAGAATTTAATGGTATGAATTATAATACCTTGGTTCGCAGTATTTTAAATAGTGCCCTAAAAAGACACGGCTTTCATTTTTATTTATCATAGGAGGGATTTATAATGACTGGAAAAAAAGATGGATTAAATGATTCGGAACCTTACCCCCACCAGTGGTATGACTGGAAATGGCAGTTTCGTAATAGAATAACCACAATTGAAGAACTTGAGAAAATCATTCATTTAAGTGAAAAAGAAAAGAAGGATATCGGTAGTTGTTTAGAACATTTTAGAATGGCAATTACCCCTTATTATGCCTCTTTAATGGATCCAAATGACCCCATGTGTCCCATCCGCATGCAGGCTGTTCCTACCATTCATGAAACTCAAATAGGATCCTACGAGTTGGCGGACCCTCTTGACGAAGAACGGGATAGCCCCGTGAAAAATATTGTACACCGTTATCCTGACCGTGTTCTTTTTCTTGTAACACATATGTGTTCTATGTATTGCAGACATTGTACAAGAAGAAGATCCGTCGGTGAAGAAGATTTTGTAATCAGTGATGCAGAGGTGGATGCAGCTATAAGCTACATTGCAAAGAATCCTAACATACGGGATGTTCTTTTATCCGGTGGTGATCCTCTAACCATGAGTGATGCAAGATTGGAAAAAATCATATCAAAGCTTAGAAATATTGAACACGTAGAGATTATTCGAATCGGAACCAGAGTTCCGGTGGTTATGCCAATGAGAATCACTTCTGAGCTTTTAACAATGCTTAAGAAGTATCATCCTATATGGATTAATACCCATTTTAACCATCCAAAAGAACTTACTCCGGAAGCTGTAAAAGCATGTGCCGATATCGTTAATGCAGGAATTCCTTTGGGTAACCAAAGTGTACTGCTTAAAAATATCAATGATAATACAGATATCATGAAAGAGTTATTGCTAAAACTGGTAAAAGCTAGAGTCAGACCTTACTATCTCTATCAGTGTGATATGAGTCAGGGACTTAGCCACTTTCGTACCAGAGTTGAAACCGGCATTGAAATTATCCAAAATCTAACCGGTACCATATCCGGATATGCAGTACCTAAATTTGTTATTGATGCACCTCATGGAGGCGGAAAGGTTCCTATGAATCCGGAATATATTATTTCCATGGATGATAATGAAGTCATTATGCGAAACTATGCAGGTCAGATTTATAAATATCCTCAACCTGTACAATAATAGAATTAAAATCAATAATACTAATATAATGAGAAATTAATTGAGTTATGTATTTACTGAAGACTAAGATGCTAAGAGACGGAAGCAAGCTGGATGCTATGTTTCCGTCTCTTAGTTTCTAAATGATATTTTATAATGGCATGGGACATATTTTTACTGCCGTGCATAATAAGCAAGATTATTTGCCGCAGATTTTCCCGTCTGCAAAGCACCCTGCATCCAACCATGCTTGTTTGATGTATGCTCTCCGGCAAAAAAGACTCTATTATTATATTCCGGTAATGCCATTACATAGGAAAAACGTTGATTTTGGCCTGGCAAAGCATATGCAAAAGCTCCGCGAAAGTTTGGTTTGTTGTCCCAAACCACTGTTTTAGCCTGTTCTACAATAGAATCCAAGAACCCTTCTGGTAATCCGTGTACTTCTTCTACCTCTCGTTTAACAAATTCTATTCTATCAGGTTCTTTCTGATTACCAACCCTGGTTCCATTTTGATTAAAAGAATAGGAACCTACAAGTACTCCAGGCTCATCTGGGGAACATGTACTCTCCCCCTGACAAAAGTTGTGATCAGAAGGATATACAATAGATTGAATCGGTAGGTCTGTAAAGGATATTCCTCCAAGAATATTACCGTAATATGTATTAGCTTCCCAAAAACGTTGATTGCAAAGAAAAATGGTTTTTTGCGCATTGATATAATTAAATTCTAAGATGGACTGCATCTTGGGATTACTAAAGTAAGGCTTGATTTCCAGCGTTCTTAATATGGAAAAAGGAATTGTGCATATCACATAGTCAAATACCTCCATCATGCTTTCTCCATCTTGCTGTACTCTGCTTTTTAAATGAACCCTGTTGTTATTTACATCCTGATAGATACCTTCAACAAAATTACCGAACCTATAATCCACGTTTCCAAGATGGTAATCCGGTATGTCATAATAAAGGGAAGGATCCGGTGTTGTAAAGGTCTGATAGAAAGCAAGGGGAAGATTAACCATTCCTCCTTTTATGCGATACAAATTTCTATAATCCATGGTATATTCTTCTTTTATAAATTCATCATATGCCGTCTCTAAAATAGAACCAATTGAGGGTTCTACACCAGATACCAAGCTAATGGCTTCCTGTGACAGAACTAATGACTCTAACGCTTCTCGAATGCTTGTATTCATAATCCTTGCTATTTCTTCTGAGTAAGTTGGCTGAATAGTAATTAGTTCCGCTCTTTGCTCCGGTGTTAATTGATTCAGAATATACGTAGTAACATATTGATTCAGTTCAGGCCATGGTGTACTTCTCTCCCATTCTTCCAAATTATACTTAGGATATAACAAATCTGTAATTGAATCTGTTGCTCTTAATCTGGTATTATGAACGTATAAAAAATTGTTTCGAAGGGGAGAGGACAAGGAAACAGTATCTAAATTCAATTGGTTAATATAATACCAGGTTGTTTCATGAGATACCGGAATTCTCATAGGACCAAATTCGCCATAATACTTTTTATCCGGATCAAAATAGTAAGTATAAACTCTACCGCCGATTCTGTTTTCAGAAGCTTCGAACACAGTAATATCCGCGCCTGTTTTTCTAAGTTCATAGGCGGCTGCCATACCTGCCAGCCCACCGCCAATAATACCGACTCTAACACCTTTTAATTCTCCCGGTGCAGCATAATCTGTAATGTCTGGAGGAGGACTCAATAAATATATAATATTATCGTAATCTTCTGCCCTTCCTTCACGGGCCAGGCTGTCTCTCAGTATTTCATGTCTTTCTTCATTGGTTGGGTTAGTTGCTGGATTTATAGGGACACTCATGTTTAATACCTTTCAGATTCTTCCATTATAATATATTAAACATGAGTAACAATATATGCCTTTACCTTCTAAATCCTAATTTCTACATTGCCATAACGCTTGTCCTTCAATTCTTTTAGAATCATAATAATAGCCACTGTTCCAGCCGTAAAATCCGCAATTGGTCCGGCAAACAATATACCGTCAATTCCAATTATTGTTGGTAAAATCAATATAAGAGGCAATAAGAAAAGAATCTGTCTGGTCAATGAAAGGAAAACACCTTTTTGAGGCTTCCCAATTGCCGTAAAGAAATTGGAGGTAATGGGCTGCAAAAAATTTAAAAAGGTAAATAATAAAAATATTCTGAAATATCTTTCCGCAAACCGGTAGTATTCATCTGAACCGTCTCCAAATAAGGAAATAATCTGCCTTGGTAAAAATTGAAACATTAAAAATGCTGCCAATGCTATTCCAAATCCATAGGAAATTGCCCGTATATACGCACTCTTTACCCGTCTATACTTTGCTGCTCCATAGTTAAAACTTACAATTGGCTGTAACCCTTGGGATATCCCAATAATAAAGGAAAAGAATACTTGATTAACCTTAGTAATAATTCCTGCGCTGGCTAAAGGAATTGATATCCCATAGTCGGACAATTCACCATAATGCGCCAATGATTTATTCATGATAATCTGCACTACCATCATTGCAAGCTGATTACTGCAAGGTGCCGCTCCAAGGGACGTGATTCTTCCAATATATTTTCTTCTTATCTTCAAATGTTCCTTTTTCATTGTTGCAGTTTTAAAATGACGTAAGTAGTAAAGTGCCAAGCAGCCAGAGATGGTTTGTCCAATAATGGTTGCAATAGCAGCTCCTTGTATTCCCATATTAAAACCAAATACAAATAAGGCATCCAGTATAGTATTAATGATTGCTCCGGTAAGATTACAAATCATAGTAAATTTGGGGCTTCCGTCTGCACGTATCAGATGACCTCCCCCTGTTGCAAGTATTAAAAAGGGAAATCCAAAAGCTGTTATGCCCGTATAAACTTTTGCATAACCAAGTATTTCCGGATGAGCTCCAAAAAATTTCAACATAGGACTTAAAAAGAGAAGGGTAATGGCAGTTAATACTACACCGCAGCCAAATAACATCACCACCGCATTCCCAATATAGTAAACGGCTTTATCTTTATCTCCTTTTCCCATGGAAAGATTGAATGCAGATGCTCCGCCAATTCCAAACAGCAGAGAAATAGCAATACAGGAAATCGTAAGAGGGAATGCAATATTGGTTGCAGCATTTCCTAATTGACCTACACTTCTTCCTATAAAAAACTGATCTACGATGTTATACAAGGCACTTACCAGCATAGAAATAACACTGGGTATCGCAAATTGTTTCAGTAATCTATTTATTGGTACTGTTTCTAAATGGTTTATTTTTGTTTTTTTTTCCATATTCGCACTCCCATTCTTTCAAATGTTTTTAATACACTTTTTTATCAGATAGCATCTAAATATAGTTTTTTCATTAGTTGAATCTTCTTAAACATAGATTTGTTTCATTGGCTGAGTCGTTCTTAAACATAGATTTGTTTCATTAATTGAGTCTTCTTAAACATAGATTCATTTCATTGGCTGAGCCTTCTTAAAACATAGATTCGTTTCATTAGTTGAGCCTGCCTAAATATAACTTCATCTCATTAGTTAAGTCTTCTTAAAAAAAAGTTGATACTGCAACTAAGTATATCTCTTTTTTGTTGCAATATCAACTATTCATTCTCTTACTATTAACTTGAAACTTTCCCTAATACACCGCTTTCTTTGGCTTAGCGCTCATCCTCATCCTGATTTTTTCCTATGATTTTTTCCTTTAAATGTTCTAATTCTAGTTTATATTTAGAAGAGGATATTTGCGGAAAGGCCTTAATGATTCTGCTTCTACCAAAAAAGTTTTTACTAAGAATCTTATCTCTTTGTTCTTTAAGATTTTCCAACTGTTCTTTTGGACCCTTTAAATTAGACAGTACATTGGTCTTTAATTCTTCTGTTACTTTTTTTGATTCTTCCAACTTACTTGCAACCCTTATACTATTCGTAGAAATCTTTTTACCAATACCATCGGAAAAGCTATGTATTTTCTCTGCTATTTTGTTGGCTTCTTCCAGTTGCTTATTAATTTTAAGTACTGTTTGTGCTGTAGCAAAAACATCAACAAATAGAATTAAGTAAAAGATCGCCAACATAACCCATCCCATGCGTGTGGGAACGACTGCTATAAAATGAATAATTCCCGGCTGCACGATTTCCATAACAAACAGGCACGCAAGTCCCCAAAGTACAGAGAATTTTAAACAAACATACCCTTTTATATTAAAGGGTAAATCCGAATAATCCCACCATCTTTGTTTGAACATCTTTTCTAATACCCATCCGGTTAGAAACTCTATTATAGTGGTAACAAGGACTGCTCCAATAAACAGCATCCACTTACTCTCCTGTATTGGCGTTAACAAGCTGATAACAGCAGCCACACCGAATCCATACACAGGACATAGAGGTCCATTTAAAAAGCCTCTGTTTACGAACTTTCCTAAATCCACTGCTGCGAATGCCACTTCTGTGCACCATCCAAAAAAAGCATAAATTATAAAAAACCATAAGTATTCATACATATTATCACTCTCTGCCTCATAAATTTATTGCATTAACGATTAATGCTATTTGTTAACTGCAATAGTTTTTAATTAATATTTATTATTAAAGGCAATTTTATAATAATTTTAGATAATAGTCAATTAAGTAAATCTAAAAAATTAAGCATAAGCCTTTAAAATGTCATTTAAAGCACTTTTGCTGCTGGTATGGCTCCTTACAATTTCTGCGTTCTTCTTCTCAGCTTCTACTAATGCACACCGAACCATTTTATGTGATACCGTATTGGTAAAGAGAATAACCAGATCCGGTTCCCCGATCTGATCGCTAAGTCTGGCAGACATCTGGGTAAATACTTTTGCTTTACAATTGTACTGCTTACAGATTTCTTTATATTGACAGACCATTCTGTCATGACCTCCAATGATTACTACGCTCATATTATTTTCCTCCTAAACTACTGCCCTTTGCAGCTTGGCTTCACTGTAAATATTAATAATTTCTCTTATACTCATCCCGCAAGAGGTTAACTGTATTACCCTTTCCCTTGCCCGTTCAAAACTTTGGAACAATTGCATTTTTAAAGGTAAGTTTTTGTAGACTTTCCAGTATCCGGAATGTAAAAAATTCTTTCCTGTATTTTCAATAAATCCATGTACGTCCTCCACTGGATACCCCAAAAACAAGCCCATTTCATGAGGAAAGTCTATTTCTCCATTCGCATACATTTTATATCGTTTACGAAATAGTATTAACAGACTCTTTAAGTCATAGTTTCTGTACCCCAATTGGGCGAGCAATGTTCTAACCTTTTTTTGGGAAAGGTATGCCTTCATTTCTCTTTCTTTATACAGCAAAAATATGGTCTTTCCATCTGATACATGTAATACAAAGCACACTATACCGGTGCCCTTTAATATTTCTTTTACTCTGGCAGCATTATCATTTTGTACAATCAATAAGTTGGATATTTTTAAACCAGTTATTAATGGGGCGCATTGCAGTGCAAATTGGGTTTCAATATTCTTTAAATCCATTCCCTGGATGATTTGAAATACTTCCTGACTCATAAATCCCCTTCTTTCTTTTGGTTAGTCATGTCTAACTAATGTTTATATTATCTAATTTTAAGACATTCGTCAAGTATGTTAATGATACAATTTTATCAATAAAACTTATTTATTTCTTATTCTTTCACTCCGGATCTTATAAAAGGTCATCTTATTTGAAATCTACCTTTAACCAGTGGGCATAAATAATTAGTTTCTCTTAATAATGCCACTTGTAATTGCTATACTTTATTATAAAAAATAAGCCATGCTCATTGATTTTTTCTTCTCAATAAGCATGGCTTTTATCCACTTAGATCTCTACTATATGTTTTTCTTAGATTTTAATAACTTATAAAGTCCACTCCGCTGACTTTGTCTGTAACTCCCATAATTTATGATATAATCCGCCTGTCTTTAAAAGTTCATCATGGGTTCCTTCTTCTGCCACACCGCCTTCAGCAAGTACTACAATGTGATCTGCTCCTGCTATTGTCCGCATTCTATGGGCAATGACAAGAACTGTCTTATTCCTTACCAGCCTGGATAGTGCTTTCTGAACTTTGGATTCATTCTCTACATCAAGTGATGCTGTGGCTTCATCAAGAAGTATAATGGGAGCGTCTTTTAACAAAGCTCTTGCTATAGAGATTCTCTGTCTTTCCCCACCGGAAAGAGTGGAGCCGTTCTCCCCTATCACTGTTTGATACCCCTGAGGCATCTTTTCTATAAACTCTTCACACATTGCCATTCTAGCCGCCTGAATTACTTCCTTATCAGTAGCTCCTCGTCTGCCCAGACGTATGTTTTCCATAATCGTATTGTTAAACAGTACCACATCCTGAAAAACGATGGCATAGTTCTTTAAAAGTTCCTCCGGTTCAATTTCAGAAATATTATTTCCACCTACGGTAATCTTACCGGACTGCACATCCCAAAATCTTGCTGCAAGCTTACTTACCGTACTTTTTCCACCGCCGGATGGTCCTACTAATGCAGTAACCTCTCCCTGCTTAGCTATAAAACTTACATCATTTAATACATTCTCGGAACCATCATTTTCCTTTGTATTATATGCAAATCCTACATGATCAAAGTAGATATCATAATGTCCAAATTCAACATCCTCTTTTCCTGTCTGAATTTTCTGATTCTGAATCTCTTTCATTCGTTCAATCTTAAGTTCTGTAGCAAAAACTGCAGCTAAATTCTGCAAAGCCATAGCAAGAGGATCGAATACTCTGGAAGCTGCAATAAGGAACATAAGAAGTGTGAGAAAATCAATCTTTCCACCCATAATCAGCTTGGCTCCCGCCAGAATCAGTGTAGCCACTCCAACCCTTAATAACATCTGTGCCGATATAACAAATATCGCTGTATATATTTCTGCCTTGATGTTCAATTTCTCTGCTGCAACCAGTGTTTTATCAACTTTTGCCAGATACCGTTCTGATTGGTTATTGGCTTTTATTTCCCTGATTGTTTCCAAACATTCCTGAATCGTATCAGCTCGTTCCAGCTTAGAATTATCATGAAGTTTATTGGCTCTATCCTGCTGTTTTCTTCCTCCCACGGTAATGGCAAAGGCCATGGGAACCACCCAAAGCAATGCCGCAGCTAATCTCCAATCCGTAAGCAGCAGTCCGATTCCCACGAATACCACTGCAAGTACTGCACCAAATAGCTCCGGTATAAAATGAGAAAACGCAGTTTCCATTCCGGCACAGTCTGTCATAATTGTAGTTGTTAAATCAGACAAGTCTTTTTTCCCAAAGAAAGATAAAGGTATCTTTCTCATTTTCTCAGCAATGCTGATTCTTTGGTTGGCACTTTCTTCATAAGAGGATAAGAAAGTAGCATTATACTGATTTTTTTGAAATATCCAGATAACTCCCAATATAATAACTGAAATTATAATGTATACGTATAGAGGGAGTATCTTTTCCACTCCTCCTATATAAGGGGCCAATAATGCCCGTAATACTGTGTATAATAATCCCACCGGGAACATAAAACTGATGTATGTTAAAGTACATGCAATAATTGCTTTCACCAGATCCTTTGCCCCTTTTTCACTTAAAGCAAATTTATTGATAAAAAATTGTGTCATTTTGACCTCCATTCCGATGCTCTATCACCTTTTAATAATGACAGTAATTTTCTGTTCTGGAACAAACTTCCTGTCGAAAAAACTTGTTTTTTCAACTCACTTTCCCTTCTTTTACTTTCCATGAGATGGAGGTCTGATATTCTTCCCACATTCTTTGGTATAAGCCACCTTTCTCAAGAAGCTGTGCATGTGTACCGCTTTCCTTG
Source organism: Anaerocolumna sp. (assembly GCF_032079385.1). NCBI lineage: Bacteria > Bacillati > Bacillota > Clostridia > Lachnospirales > Lachnospiraceae > Anaerocolumna > Anaerocolumna sp. The sequence continues at coordinate 132,232 of NZ_DAMAUC010000006.1, read as the reverse complement.
ATTTTACCGCCTTCAATTACCATGATTTTATCCGCATTCTTTACCGTAGACAAACGGTGGGCAATCATCAATACTGTTTTTCCTTTTGTAAGTTCCGCAAAAGCCTCCTGAATCTTATGCTCATTTTCCGGATCGGCAAAAGCAGTGGCTTCATCCAAAAGTATAATAGGAGCATCCTTTAATATGGCTCTTGCAAGTGCAATTCGCTGTGCCTCTCCTCCGGAAAGATAAGTACCTTTACTTCCCACTATTGTATCAATGCCATGAGGCAATTTTTCAAATATTTCTTCACATTGTGCAGCTTTTGCTGCTTTCATAACCTGTTCCCTTGTTGCCTCCGGTTTTGAAAATCTAATGTTCTCAAAAAGACTGGTTTTAAAAAGTCTTGTATTCTGGAACACAAAAGATACCTTTTTCATCAATTCCTCCGTTGGAATATTTTTAACACTTACCCCTCCTATTGTTATACTTCCCTTGTCCGTATCAAAGAAACGGGGAATCAGGGAGGCAACCGTTGTTTTTCCTCCACCGGATGGTCCCACTAAAGCCACTGTACTTCCTTCTTTAATGGAAAATGACATATTACGTATAGCAGGCTGGGCAGCTCCTGGATAGGAAAAAGTTACCTCCTTAAATTCTATATCCCTATGAGCCGGCGTTTTTCTCTCAGTTCCTGCAGGCTCTTTAAGTACTTTTTCTTCCAATATCCCATTGATTCTGGTTGCCGCATCTTTTGCCAACATAAGATTTTCACTGGAAAACATGATTTTATTCATTGTAACCGTGATAATAGGAGTAAAAATACAATAGAAAATAAAATCAGATAAGAACTTCTGGGGGTTTACCGCTGCCGGTATCATCAGAATACCCGCTGGTATCAAAAGTGCAAAGACGGAATTCATGGACACCGTATAATTACACATGGGAATCCGTAAACTGATTGTATAGTTCACTGCCCATTTTTTGTACCTCATTATAGAATCATGAAAATTCTTAAAAGAAAATACCGACTGCCCAAAAGTTTTTACAACAGGGATTCCTCTTATGTATTCTACCGCTTCATTGTTCATATCTTCCAAAGCATTCTGGTATTCTCTCATGGCTTCTGCCATATTAGGTCCCATCATACGGCTTAGGAAGAACATACTGATTATAATAGGAATTAGACTGATAAGTCCCAATCGCCAGTCAAAGGCAAATAACAGAATCAGCATTGCAACAGGAGTTACAAGTGCTCCGGCTAAATCTGGCAGTATGTGTGCAAGAAAAGTCTCTGTTTGGCCGGCACTTTCATCAATAATACGTCTTAGTTTACCGGTTCCATTGGTATCAAAGTATCCAAGGGGTAATTTTACAATATGATGCAGTGTTTTGCTTCTCATATTTCTTGCGGTACGGAAGGCTGCAATATGTGTACACATCAATGCCCCTCCATAAATTAAAATTCCCACAAGGGCAAAGATAACAGCAATCCATCCATACTGCGTCAAATTCTTTGCATCTTGAATATTGGGCATTACTTTCAGAACTTCATAAGCAATTTTCCAAATACACAGAAATGGCACCAACATTAATACGGAACTGATGCCGGATAATACGCATCCTAAATATGTCAGATATTTATAATTACCTGCAAAATCAAGGATTCCTTTTTTCTTATTTTTCAATTATGACACCTCCATTTATTAGTTGCTACTAATAATTAGTAATTACTAAAGAGTACTGACTACTAATGGTTAGTAATCACTAACTATTCTCTTTTAAAAAAAGCACCACAATGGCGCTTTTTCTTATTTCTTATTCATTTTATTGCTTTTATGCATATTTTTCTACTCCATTCCGGCGCATTTCACTCCATTCAGGCATAGTTTCCCTGCTTTTTCGAAATTCCTTAGGTGTAATCCCTATTACATCCTTAAACGCTGCTGAAAACTTACTGCCATTCTCATATCCCACACAATTGGCAATATTCAAAATTGACGCTTCTGTCTCCAATAACATTTTTGCAGCTTCCTGCATTCGATACTCCTTTATATATGCATAGATTCCACTGTCAAATACCCCTTTAAAGCACTTTTTCATGGAGGTTAAAGCTATGTCATGTTCTATTGCAAGTTGTTCCAAGGTATATTTTTTATCCAGATTCTCCACTAATTGTCTCTGTATATTCTTCACTTTTTGAACATGGATTTTTGAATAGTATACTCTTTCCTCTTTTTCCTCCTGTTCAAACGCACTTAAAAATAAAATTACCTCTAATACCTTTAACCGAAAATATTCCTGCTTGATCTTCTCCGGAACATGGTACAATTCATGGAATATATGTTCCATGGACTCATTTTCTCTGGTCACATAAAACCCTGTGTCCTTGCAAAAAGTAGTAAAGATCTTGTTTAAGTCAATTTTATTTTTTCCAAATTGCTTATCAATTTCCCTCTGTGCAATTTTAGGTATAACTAAAATAGATACTCCATGATAGTGAGATACGGGGAAATAAGACTGATGACAAGTTCCATCCTTCCGGTTCATGGAAAAGTCCCCTTTTGCCATATAAAGATAGTCTCCGCTATTGAATTCACACTCGATCCTACCCTCATTACAGTGATTAATTTCGTACATATCTTCCTGAGGCAAAACGTCCACATGAATACCCTCCATATGCACGTCGTTGTACACAATTGTAATCCCATCAAATACCTGATAACTGGTCATCTCTGCTTTTCCGGTTTCATCTGTTATCTGATATAGAGACATATTATCTTTTCTTTCTAATACTTTTACTCTGCTTCCATAAAACAATTCTTCCCGCATTAAAGATTCCACATAGGTACCTCCTAAGCTTTTTGAATTTTTGATCCTATAATAACAAAAGCCATCATCACGGCAGCTTTACTACCATGTGACAGCTTTTGCATTTTGTGTGTTCTGTTTCATGCTTCACTTTTGTCACAACTGCACTGTTTCACAACCACACTGCGTATTTCCTGGCCGTTCATATAACCACAGGCAGACAGTCCCGCATGTATAACCGTATTCCATTTATTGGCTGATAAATGACAGACGGTGTCGTCATCAAATTCTACCGTACAAACATTTTCCATCTCACATTCAGCACCACAGGCAATCTTATACATATTCTTTCGGCTGATTGCCCCTATCTCCTCCAGTGTATTTATCATACGATATACCGTTGCTGTTCCAATCCTATTATCTTTCTCTACTGCCCGATAGAAAATCTCCTTACAACAGGAGCATTCTTCCTCCAGAATAATGTCCAGCAAGGTCAATCTTTGTTTGGTAATCCTGCAGCCTTTTTCTTTCAGTTTTTGAAGTACCATTTCTTTCTGCATCTGTGTCCTGTGATAGTTTCTATAATCCCGGGGCTTTTTTCCTGGCTTTTTTACTTCCTGCTCCAATGCATTCCTCCTACCTGTGGCAATGACCTCCGCAATGCTTGCAATCGTCACCACATTGTATTGATTTTCCATTTCGTTTATCACGAATCATGCCTTTTACTATAAAACTTACTATTCCCAAAACTACAATTCCTGTAATTAATGTACCCATAATAACCTCGATTCTGGTGCTTTAGCACCTTCTAATAGCAGAGTAAATTTGTGCCATATACAAATTTACCGGCTGAAAAACCTTTTTCAACCTGATCTCGATTTTGGTGCTTTAGCACCTTTTGAGAAACAGGCCCGCGTCATTAGACGCAGGCCCTATCTTATGCCGGACTGCTTTCTATTTTGCGCCAGCTATACTCTTCATATTTACATGTAATGTTTTACTTTCTTTATGTGGTCTAAACAGCAGATATATAAATCCAAGGATAAGTACAAATGCTACTACAGTTCCAACTCCAAAGCCACCACCTGTAACTAAGGTACCGATTTGGAATACACATAAAGATACGATATATGCAAGAATTGTCTGATATCCAACTGCAAACCAGAACCATTTTGCATTATTCATTTCTCTTCTGATAGCGCCCATGGCTGCAAAGCAAGGAGCACATAAAAGGTTAAATACAAGGAATGAATATGCAGCTATGGCAGTCATGCTTCCTGCAAGGGAACCCCAGATTTCTGCACCGTCTTCTGCTACTTCTGTAAATCCATATAGAATACCAAATGTTCCAACTACGTTTTCCTTTGCAATAAGACCAGTAACTGCTGCTACTGATGACTTCCAGTTTCCCCAGCCAAGTGGTGCAAATAATGGTGCCAATGCATTTCCAACAGATGCTAAAATACTATCATCAAGTTGTTCTGGTTCTAACAATCCAAAAGAACCGTCTGCCCATCCAAAACGCATTAAGAACCACAATACTATAGTTGATAAGAGAATAATGGTTCCTGCCTTTTTAATAAAGGACCATCCTCTTTCCCACATACTTCTTAATATATTACCTACCGTAGGCATATGATAAGCCGGCAATTCCATAACGAAAGGAGCTGGATCTCCAGCAAACATTTTTGTCTTCTTCAGGATAATACCAGAGCAGATAATTGCTGCAATACCTACAAAATATGCACTGGGAGCAACCCACCATGCGCCTCCAAATAGAGCACCTGAAATCAAAGCAATGATAGGAAGTTTTGCACTACAAGGGATAAAGGTTGTAGTCATAATTGTCATCTTACGGTCTCTGTCATTTTCAATGGTTCTGGATGCCATGATACCTGGAACCCCACAGCCGCTTCCAATAAGCATTGGTATAAAAGATTTACCGGAAAGACCGAATTTACGGAAAATTCTATCCATAATAAATGCAACTCTCGCCATATATCCGCAGCCTTCCAAAAAGGCAAGAAATACGAATAAGATAAGCATCTGGGGAACGAAACCAAGGACTGCGCCAACACCGGCTACAATACCATCAATAATAAGGCTCTGTAACCAGTCAGCACATCCTATTGCATTTAAACCTGATTCTATCAGTGCAGGTATACCGGGAACTTCCATTCCAAAAAGGCTCCAACTATCACCGAATAAGCCTTCGTTAGCCCAATCTGTTGCCCATGTACCCACTGTTGTAACAGAAACATAATATACAAGGAACATAACTGCTGCAAAAATCGGAAGTGCCAGCCATCTGTTAGTAACGATCCGGTCAATTTTATCTGACGTAGTTAGCTTCTCTTTTCTATTCTTCGTACAGCATTCACCAATAATAGATGATATATATACATATCTTTCATTGGTAATAATACTTTCTGTATCATCATCAAATTCTTTTTCAAGTGTTTTAATTTCGGCAGATACATCCGGTACCTGTTTAATCTGATTCTGAATCTTATCGTCTTTTTCCAGCAATTTGATTGCAAAGAATCTCTTTTGTTCTTCTGAAACATCCATTCCCAGTTTGTCTTCTACAGAACGAATTGCAGATTCCACTTCCGCTGCAAACTCATGAACCGGTACATTTACTTCTTTCTTTCTTGCAAGAGCAACTGCTTTTTCTGCTGCTTTCTGAATTCCGGTTCCTTTTAATGCGGAAATTTCTACTACATCACACCCCAACTTCTTACTGAGCTTATCAATATGTATCTTATCACCGGTCTTTTCCAACACGTCAATCATATTAACTGCCATAATTACTGGAATACCCAGTTCCATTAACTGTGTAGATAAATACAGATTTCTCTCAATATTTGTTCCATCCACGATATTCAAGATTGCATCCGGTCTTTCACTGATCAGATAGTTTCTTGCCACTACTTCCTCTAAAGTATATGGGGACAGTGAATAGATTCCCGGCAAATCCATGATTGTGACATCTTTGTGCCCCTTTAACTTACCTTCTTTCTTTTCTACTGTTACACCAGGCCAGTTACCAACGAACTGGTTAGAGCCTGTCAGTGCGTTAAATAATGTTGTCTTACCACTATTTGGATTACCTGCAAGTGCAATTTTAATTGACATCTTAATCTCCTTCTGCCCAATGGCTATGTTTGTTATTCCTATCCCTTATTTGTTTCCCCTGCCGTTTGTTAGTCTTTACTAACCTATGACGAAAAAAAAATTATTCTACTTCTATCATTTCCGCATCTGCTTTTCGAAGTGATAATTCGTATCCCCTTACGGTCACCTCCACCGGATCACCAAGGGGCGCTACTTTTCTAACAAAAACATCAACTCCCTTTGTAATTCCCATATCCATGATACGTCTCTTTACCGGACCTTCCCCGGTAAGCTTCTTTACCTTTACGGTTTGTCCACAGGCTACTTCCCTTAATGTTTTCATATTAACCTCAATTCCGGCGCTTTAGCACCTCTTAATAATGACAGCAACTTTGTGCACCAGCACAAATTGTCGGCTGAAAAACTTGTTTTTCAACCTAATTCCTTCTTTCATATTATATACAATGAATCTTATTAAACCATTATCTTGTTCGCCATGTCTCTTCCGATAGCAACTCTGGAATCTTTTACATTCACAATCATGTTGCCGCCTATTACAGACACAACCGAAACAATACTTCCCGCAACAAATCCAAGGTTCTCTAAAAACCTTTTTGTTTCTTCTTTTCCGCCAACCTTTTTTATTGTATTAGGTTCTCCTACTTTCACCATCGTTAACGGCATAATCTCATCCTCTTTCTTATACAATTTTATGGTATTGATAAAGATTTTCATTTTCATATATTAGTATATTCCAATGTTAAATAATTGTCAAGAATTTTTTTGCATATTTTTTCTCATTAAACAAGTTTCTATTTGATGTTATATTCCTTATGTTTTCGGTAAGGAAATTCCTGTTCTTAGAAAAATAATTGAATTAGTTATACATAGCATTTTTTACAGGTATCTACCCATCTCGGAAATAATTGAAATAATATATTTTTTATGATATACTAACTTAAATTCGACATAACTAACATAAATTTAAAATATAGAATGTGAGGTGTAACAAGATATGAATATAAATGAATCAGCAGAAAATTATCTGGAAACTATTTTGGTATTAAGTAAAGAACTCCCGGTTGTCCGCTCAGTTGACGTAGCCAACGAACTGGGATTTAAGAAATCAAGTGTAAGTATTGCCATGAAAAACTTACGCGAAAAAAATCATATTACCGTTACCGATGCAGGCTTTATTTATCTGACGGATTCCGGAAAAGAAATTGCCGAAATGATATATGAAAGACATCAGCTTCTTTCTTCCTGTCTGATTGAACTTGGCGTTGATAAGAATATCGCTGCTGAGGATGCATGTAAAATTGAACATGTAATCAGTAAAGAAAGTTTTGAAGCCATAAAAAAACATGTAAAGTAAGAAATACTTCCTTTTGCGGTTCGGTCATATAAGTACCGGAGCTGCCGAAAATTTATGGGCAAGACCATTTTCCAGTGGTTCTTGCCCATACTTGTATTACAAAACCATTTTTAAGGTTGCAAGAAAAATCTCATTAGGCAGTCCTAATACCTTGTCTTTTTTTTAGGATAAGCGTTCTTTAAAAAACATTTTAAGTTTGAAATGTATCTACCCCAGTCCTTCAATGTCCTGTCCACTTCTTACAGACTGCCTCAATTGACTGGTGAAATCCGGTCAGGTCGTCTACACGTTCAGTAAGAATATCACAAACTCCCAATTCTTCTCCCATGTAAATGTATATATTAATTTGATAAATCAAATATAAAATATTATAGTAAGCTTTGGTTATACAGATCCACAATAAAAGTTTCAAAATTTTCCTTTTGTGTATGGAAATTTTTATAATAAGTATCTCTTGAAAACACTTCGGCGTTTAAATATTGTGCATCTAAGGAATCGACTTTATAGAAATTCTTACTTTCATATAAATTCTTTAATGTTTTACCTATCTCTAATAATTTATTGTAATGTGGTCCAACGGAAAATCCTTTCATTAAATATTTATCTGCAAATTGGTTTCCAAAAAATAATGACTTAACAAGCCAGCCTTTATCTGCGCTTCCATTTTTGGTCGTATGTGTTAAAATATAATTTATGTTATCTGAAAATTCTGTAAATCTTCCCGTATTAGTTTTTATTCCAACTATAGGATACCACAAGCCTTTAATTTTCCCACTATAGGTTCCAGAGGACCTATAAAATGCCAAGGTTACTCTTTCTATTCCATAGACATACCTAATATTAACATCAATTAAACCAATCATTCTAAAAGGTTCGACCGTATATATATTGGCTCTAAAGCTATCAAGATATATGTTTAATATTGTAACAGAACTTCGCACAATGACGTCTCCTTATAATTATTATTTTTTATATTATAAATAAACCATGTAATGTTGTAGCATTTTCATCACATGGTTTATATTAGAGTTTATTTTTTTTTAAAGTTTCAAGTTGTTCTTTTATATCTTTTATATCTTTATATCTTTCTTCAATACCCATCAGTCTTTTTAAAAATATTTTTTCATCTATGTTTAGTTCAAGTTCTTCAAACCAAGGTCTTTCTTCAGAATTAGTTTCTGCATACGATGAATAATATAAGAAAATAAGAAAATCACCTATGCACCAATAATCTATCTCTTTTAAATATCTGTCATTATCTATAAATCTAGCTAATCCAAAATCAATTAAAGCTATCTCTTTATTTTCTCTTAAAATCACGTTGGGAAGCCTAATATCCTGGTGTACAATGTTATTATTCTGTAAAACCTCAACTAGTTCAAGAAGTTGACCCCCCACATCATAGATTTCATCTTTACTAAAAATGTGTTTGTCTTCTACAATTAAGTCTTCAAAAACTGTTCCTTCTATATATTCTAATATATAACCTTCTCCATATTTATCTTCAAATTTAGAAATAAATTTTGGAAAACATGAATAATCTAGGCTTCGTAATGTTTTTTCTTCATAGAATAAATTTTCTTTCGTCTCTTTAATCGATTCTTTTTTCAATTGTTTCATTACATACTTTTCATTTTGATCATTTGTAGCTAAATACGCTATTCCATATCGTCCTTCGCCTATAATTTTACGAATTAAATATCCATTTACCCTATCGTTAACTTTGTAGTAATTTTCCATGCTTCTTCTAGATTACACTTATTTAATTTATTTATTTTACCAAGGCCTTCTGTCTGATATACTATAGCGTCTTCTTTCTGATATTCCGCCAAATCTTCTGTCTGATTCACTGAAGCGTCTTCTTTCTGATACGCCGCCTAATCTTCTGTCTGATTCACTAAAACGTCTTCTTCCTGAAAGGCTTCTTGACCTACTATCAAATCTATTATCAAATCTATAGTAATTGTGGCCAAAATCATTTCTACCCATATAAACACCTCCCGAAATTTATTTAGCTATAATATAACAAGAGTATATTATGCCTGATATATATTATGACATAAATCGATGTTCTGTTACATTATTAGCAATATTTCGGCAAATGTCCTAATCCCGTCAGAAATAGTAATATTTCTATTTATCTACTGAGTTAGCAGATAACTATTCCTTAAACACAATGCCCCATATCCCAAGGTTGGGTTTGGATACTCTCTCTCTATACTTAGATGCCTTGCCCCAGCGATAAGATATGCTCTAGTCTTCTCACCATAAAGGTATGGATCATTCCCATTAACAATTCCCCATTCCATTAGCATAGCAATACTTCCTGTTACAAATGGAGTAGCCATGGAAGTCCCTGATCTGCTGGTGTAACTCCCTCCCGGTGAAGCAGCAGTTATGTCCACTCCAGGGGCAACCAGATCCGGTTTAACCATAATACTTCCACGAGGATAACCTCTGCCTGAAAAATATGCGAAGCTGTCATTATGAGCATCATAAGCTCCTACAGAAATGGCTCTTTCCGCGGTAGATGGTATTGTTAAAGTAGTAGATTCCGTCGGCCTTAGAAATCTGGTTTGAGGACTTATAACTCCACCTGCTGGAAGCCAAAGATCATAATTTCCAACTACAATATTTCTAGGAACCAGCTCAATCTTCCAAATACCTGTCTCCACATAATCTCTGGTTGGGATGAATTCAATATATATCTCCTGTTGAATATTGTAAGGCAAAGGCTCTCCGTAGAATAAATATATTTCTGTAGGCCCAATGACAAACTGCTGAGTACCTAATCTCTCCGGAATGGGACCAACTCTGATTCCGCTAGGAGCAATCAATGTAATATCAAATTGATCGTAGAAGTTCTTCCATATTTGAAGATTAAAGGTATCCTCATATTCCCCAACGGCTAACTCAATGACTACAGGCTCACCCATTACTCCTGTGCTTAGAAAACCTCCGGTATGTTTTCCCGCAGTTCCTTCATTACCTGTTCCAACTACAATATTCATCTTCCAGCGGTTTGCTATATCATTAATATAAGTTTCCAATAAGGACAAACCGTTATGAGTTCCATAATTATTACCAAAACTTAAATTAACAACTAAGGGCATATTTAACTCAATAGCTCTTTTTACAACATAATCAATTCCCTGCATCAACTGGGTGGTTCTTGGGAAAGACTCTCCAACAGAAGCCCCAAGTTTTACTATAATCAATTCACTTTGAGAAGCCACTCCTCTATATCTTCCGTTGCTTCCACGTCCATTTCCTGCTGCAATTGAAGCAACGTGGGTTCCATGGCCACTAAGGTCCGTACTTGGCAATGCATTAAGCCTCTCTCCCATATTCCTAATCTGCAAAGCTTCATTAATTTCTTCCCTTGTATAAAGAGTTCCTATTGCATACCCTTCCGGGGGATTACCGGGTATTGTTTGATCCCATAAATCAATTATTCTGGTGGTTCCGTCTTCATTTCGAAAATCCGGATGGGAGTAATCAATGCCCGAATCAATTATTGCTATCAGAACACCTCTGCCAAACAAATTAATCTGGGGGGTTTGAAGGGGATTAATACAAGAAGCCGCCCTTCCCTCATTTACAGTATAAAACAACCTCTTTGGTTTCTCTATGAATTCGATCTCTTCGTAGGCAGATAAGAGGTCAATCAGATCCTCTCTAATTGTTATAATTGCATATTCATTTTGCAGAGGTACTACAGTAAGTTCCAATTCCTCAGCAATCCTACTAATATCTCCGCTGTATTTTACAATTAACTCCCAAGTTCTTAGATCCGGGAAATATCCTACATTCAGGTCTAAAGTTCTTTCTCTTGTCTGTTCTGAAACGTCAAGAGCAAGATTTAATTGATTGTCAGCTTTTCCGATTGGCATAGCAAGCCTCTTATTACTTTTATTATTTCAATATATGCTATGGCTTTAATTGCAGATACTTACTTTTAGCAAATTCAATTTAATTCCCCGCCATATTTTACCGGACATCATAAACTATTCAAATAAACTTATAGTATGCTACTCATAAGCTATTCCCAACTCCTTAAAGGCTTCAAAATCTTCCTCATTCAGACTTAGATAAGCAAATCTTTCATGCGAACATACTGCAAATGTGATAACATCGTTCTTATAAAAGGTTATGTCTTCATAATCGATGCCATCAATCATGTATGGATAGTCATATAACTTTTTCATTTTATTTGTAATGGATAAACTGATTTTCCCAAGCTTAAAAAAGCACATTTCAAAAACCGGATTCATAGTTACTGGAGTAACCCTGGTGTACTTCGTTTTAATAAGTTCAACAGACTGAGATGTGAATCTTTTATCCGATTCTTCAGAAAAAGAATCATATTGCAATTCCTCAAATGCACTTAAATCCTGCTTCAATAGTTCGTCAAAATATGAATAAGCGCCATCTTCAGAATCTAAATGTAACATACTATTTATTCTAAATTGATAATTATTGTGATTACTTTTATAAGCTTCTCTTCGTTTTGCATCTTCCTTATATATGTATTCTTTGTACCCTTCCTGCATTTGATCGAATTCTAAAACCTCCAAAAATCCGGTATAGTATCTGGACACAGATATGGAATCACTTCTCTTAATTACAAAGTCCATCAGTTCATTGAGCTTTACACCAGTAACCTCTTCATTGATTGATATCTTTATCATTATTATCCTCCCATACATTCACTTTTTAATTTATTTCCATTATGCACCATACTATAAATTTTTACCACTCTTATCCGCAGACAAAATACCTACGAAGTTAACTATTTGCGTTCTTTGCAGATCTTTTTTATGCCTTCAATATATTCACCCAAGTTGTCAACAATAACAAACCTCTTACATACTCTTATTACTCTAATACACAGATTCCGTTTCCTAACACACTATCGAGGTCTTTAGGCTCTCATATATGCAAATATAACTATATCAATATCTGTTTGGATGAAAAACTACTAACAACCTCTTCTGGATTACTCATATCAACTATATAAGAAGACGATATATATTGTATATCTAAATCTTTCGCATCACTTGTCTTACTACATCCTGAGAAGCTTATTACTAATATTAATAAAACACTATATGTTAAAATCTTTTTCCACGTATCTTTTCTCATTTTTCAACCTCCATACACCATGTTTTTCTAGCAAGATTAACCGAAACCTTATTTTATATAGTTAATTTAATTAATAATATTATAATTAATCCTTTTATAAATGACAGAAATTTACTACCTAAAGTAAATTCAACGACTTAACTTGAAATATTTATTCATTAAATAATCCTGCAGTGCTTATATCATGGTCACGGTAAACATCACATCTTACCCTTATTATAATAATCTCTCCTAATTAGTACGGGATTAATTATATATTTCTACGATATATTTATAATTTTACGTTATCATATCAAAAATAAAATTGCAAGAAATTTACTCCTTCTTCAATCAAGACCACCGCAAAACATTATATTTAGGATTTAAAAGCTAAATAGAGTTCACTTGTATAGCAAATAGCTCGTTTGGAGTAGTATGCAAACAGGACTAACTCAAATTCTTTTAAACCTGAGCTAGTCCTGTCGCTGCATAAACCTATAGAAAAATAATGTTCCCATTCGGTTCTTTCTATTGAATTACTTTATTTTTCAAAAGGAAATTTCATATTCCAAATATTTCTTACCTGATCCATCATATTCATGACTGCTATAGATTGATCAGGAGTTAAAATTTCACTATATTGACGTTTTTCTGATAAACATCTTTCTGCCTCTTTAATTTCATACTCGTATCCGTTTATCTCTACATCTTTTTCAATGGTATAAGTGGTTCCATCATTTAATACTACCTGAATTTTATCAGGATTTTTAAATTCCGGAATATTTAAATACCCCTTGGAACCATATACGCAGCCTAAAACAGGAATTGTTGTCTGAATTGCAGTGGTAAGCTGTGCAATTGCTCCATTTTCATATTGCATAACAATGGTACTATATTCATCTGTGCCCACATCATTTAATTTCACCAGAGACTGAATAGACTTTGGCTGGTATCCTAAAATCATGGCAGCAAAACCTATCGCATAAACACCGATATCTAATAGTGTTCCTCCTGCTAATGCAGGGTCAAATTTACGAATGGTACGTGCTCCTGCTGTACAATATCCGTACTGTGCCGTAACCATATGAATATCGCCAATCACACCTTCATTTATTAATTTTTCAACTTCCCTGTAAATAGGCAGATATTTTGTCCAAAAGCCTTCCATAACAAACAGATTTTTTTCTTGTGCTAAATTATAAATCTCTTGTGCTTCTTCTTCAGTAACTGTAAATGATTTCTCACAAAGTATATTTTTATTATATTCTAAACACAGCAGCATGTTTTCATAGTGTAAATTATGAGGTGTGGCAACATAAATAATATCTACATTATCATCCTTAACCAATTCTTCGTAAGTAGCATATGCTTTTTTAATCCCGTATTGGTCTGCAAAAGCTTGTGCACTTTCCTGGCTGCGTGAAGCAACAGCATAAACTTCTGTCTCTCCGCCCATTGCCGCAACAGTTTTTGCGAAATTATGAGCAATTGTACCGGTTGAAATAATTCCCCATTTCATTTTCGTTCATGTCCTCCTTAGATGATATTAAAAACAGATTCAATCTACCACTTTATGTGTAGTTTGTCAAATCAGAACTAAGAAATAAGCACTATCACCTATAAAAACTTCAATTGTATACTAGTCTTTTTATAACATTTGTGATAAAATCAACATAATACAGCCATACTATTTAGTAATTTTCACTATGTCTGTATTACGGTGTCATTGCGAAAAAGTTCGCTTACAATACCATAGTTATATACATATGATGGAGGTAGATACTTGAAGACGAAATTGAATCTAAAGCACATTCTGTTACTGACTGCGTTAAATACAGTAATTTATGCAGCAGTAGCCGCAGTAGCTGAAAAAAAGGGATTAAGTTTTTTAGTGACTGTTATCTTGTTTTTATGCATATCATTATTAATTACCAGCTTCATCGTAACTATTTGTAACAGGGAGGTATACCTTTTATTAAATGAGATTAAACGAAATCTAAATCAGTTTAATGAAGGCAATTTTAATTCCCAGATTAAGCTTCGCACCAAGCAAAGGGATCTAAGCGAGATTATTGAACAATTTGAGAATCTGCGAATTATTATTAACAATTGGATTTATGAGCTTTTACACTCTGCTGTATCCATTGAGATCTCTGCATACAGAATTAAAGACACGACGGACAAGACAACCGATGGAATGACAGACTTAAACAAACAATTAATCTACATAAATCAGTTATTTGAAGAGACAACAAATATGATCATGGAAGTGGCATCATCTACCACTCAATTGGTGGAAAATGAAAAGAGTATCGCAGGAAACAGTGAATCTGCCGTTACACGTGTACAATATGCCAATGACACTGCATCACTTGGGGGCGCTGCAGTCTCAGAGGTATCTGAAACTATGACACAAGTAAAAGATAATATTATGTCTACCTATAATATTGTGGAAAATTTAGAGCAATCTTCTTCGGAGATTGGAACCATTACAGCAACTATTAAAACCATATCCGAACAGACGAATATGTTAGCACTAAATGCAGCTATAGAATCTGCCAGAGCTGGTGAACATGGAAAAGGCTTTTCTGTTGTAGCAGATGAAGTCAGAAAATTATCAGAAGAGACTCGGGATGCAGCAGAAAAAATTAACATTTTAATATGTAATGTACAGTCCGAGGTAGTTCGAGCAGTTGATTCCATGAAACAAGTTATGGATGATGTAAATACCGGAGTAGACGTAACAGAAAATGCGAAAAAGAATTTAGAGGATATTATGAATACCGTACAAGGAGCCGTTCTTTTAATTGGAGATATTTCCAAGGATGCGGCTAACCATACGCTGGGTACTGACCTGATTTCACAAAGTGCCGATGATGTTGCACAAAAGAGTATGTCCGGTAGAGAATCCGTAGAAGGAATGGCACAAATTATGGAGGTGCAGTTAAAAAATAATGTACTGTACACGGAAAGAACAGAAGAATTGCTTGACGTTGCCCACAATCTAAAAGACATTATGAAGAAATTCGATACTGCTATTGGCGAGCAAATGCTGGAAGTAAATATGCAAATTGCCGGTTTGTTAGAAAAGAAAAATCTTTCCAATGAAGATTTGATTCAATTGACCAAAGCAACCGGACTAACCGAAATCCATATAATTGATGAAAATGGTGTCGTTACTAAAAGCAGCAGCAGTAAAAATATCGGTTACAAATTCAGCAGCCAAAAAGGTACCCAGACATATGATTTTATCCAAATATTAAATGACCCTTCAATAAAAGTAAACCAGAAAGCCGCATTTCGTGATGAAGATTCCACTTTATTTAAGTACACCGGAGTGTCCATGCTTGGTAGAAAAGGAATTGTACAATGTGGCCTGAATGCTGCACAAATAATTCATTTTAAAGGGCTGGATTATCAACTGTCATAATATTTTGTTTCACTTGCTTTCCCAGTGAGGCAAGCTAAATCTATAAGAATAATAAGTGCTGCCTAATTCATTGGCAGCACTTATTATTCCTTCTTATTCTTTTACAGCCCAAATAATAGCTTTCGTAGTCTCCTTATTAATAGGAGTTCTATTATAACTGCCATATTCATACTTAATTCTTAAACCTGCATTAAGTATCCATTTTCGTAAGTCAGTAATTGTGGGAATATGTTCTTCATAGCATCGTGTAGAGCTTATATTATTACCATTCACATCGATTAATTGTATTTTATTCATACCTTTCGTAATTTGCGTTTCGCTATCGTATGTACTCCAACAAGAAATATATTTAAATAATTCAAATAGATTTTTAAATGAACGCAACAAAAAAATTTTTAGCTTGACGTTATCACTGTGATTGTTTTATGATTACTATAAGATAATGATTATCATTATTATTTATATTCTCGTGTTTATGAAAGGAGAATTTATTTGAAAAAACTATATGTGGTAACTGTTTTTAATTTAATTCCAAAAAGCCTTGCTGATATTAATAAAGAATGTAAAATTCTTTCATTAAAATATGAAACTGAATTTACTATAGATATGTGGAAAAAATTATATTATAAAATAAGTGATTACTATTACTTCTCTTGTAATGAATCTGCTTATTTTGATGATTATGATAAAGCCTATGAATTTTTGAATGATAATACTGCAGAAATAAATGAAGGTTTTTATAATCGGGGTGTAATCATGGAAATTCCTATGAATATTGCTTATCCCACCGTGTATATCAACAATCTTGAGATTTATTATTTTGATTCGGTAACAAGAAACTATTTCTTAGATACTGAAATAAAAGAAGATTTAAGAAAAGTAATTTTTGATTATTTTTGGCATGAGAAAGAAATCTCAAAAAAGAGGCAAAGTTATTTTGGTATGAAAGTTAAATAAATACAAATAAGGGACTAAACCACTACTTCTGCAAAGAGAATGGTTTAGTCCTATTTATTTTAAATATAAGCTATAAGTTCAACATATTTTTCTTAACTATTTAGCAGGCTTTGGCTTACGATAATAGGTGTTTTCTAAAGGATAATTATATCTAAATACACCATCTTTTTTATAATAAGCATTTTGTAAAGCAGGTGCACCCATAACACAAACGATTTCACCAAGCCCTTTTGCACCATAAGCCACTTCAGATGGATTTTTCTCAATAAATTGCACTTCAACAGGTGGCATCTGGGTAGATTTAAATAATCCTAAAGTACCTAGTTTAACCTGAGGAACACCATCTTTTAATGGGAAAACTTCCGTCAATCCATATCCAAGAGCCATAGCTGCTCCGCCTTCTACCTGTCCAATTGCGGAGAGAGGATTGATAAGTCTGCCAACATCATGAGCAGCAACGATCTTAACAACTTTTCCTTCTTTATCAAGTATATAGAGCTGTGTAGCATAACCATAGGCAATATGGCTGACCGGGTTTTCCTTTGTAGAATTAATCGGATCTGTTTTGAAATCGAATTCTCCGGCATATTCCCTGCCTTCTAAATCTGCCAAGGTAAGTCCCTTGTCAAGATCAGCCTTTAATTGTATGGAAGATTGACGTGCTGCTTCACCTGCAAATACAGTTTGACGGGAAGCTGTTGTGGTACCTGAGTCCGGAGTATATTTTGTATCAGGATGTTCTACTATAACTAAATTATGATTTAATCCGGTAGTTCCACAAACCATTTGTAATAGAACGGTCTGAATTCCCTGTCCTATTGCTCCAGCTGATGATCTTACATGAATTTTTCCGTCTATAATCTTTAGGTTACAACGCCCCGGATCCGGTATTCCTACACCAACTCCGGCATTCTTCATGGAGGATGCAATACCAACATAATAGTCCGGGTCTGCTTCATATTTTTCAAAGTCTTCTCTGACTGCATCTAAGGTTTCTAACATTCCGGTTCCTTCATCGGCAATCTGTCCATTAGGTAAAGATTGTCCCGGTTTGATGGCATTACGATAACGGATTTCCCATCCGGAAATACCTGCCTCCTCTGCAAGCTGATTAATAAGACATTCCACAGCTGCACAGGACTGGGTAACACCAAAACCACGGAATGCACCAGCCGGTGGATTATTAGTATAATAAGCATTACCCTCTATATCAACATTTTGATAGTTGTAAGGCCCTCCTGCATGGGTACATGCTCTTTGAAGAACAGGACCTCCTAAAGATGCATAAGCACCGGTATCTGAGGTAAGTCTTGCTTTCATACCTTGCAGTATACCATTTTCATCACAGCCTATTTTAACGTATAATTCCATTGCATGACGCTTTGGATGATAATTAATACTTTCCTGACGGCTAAAAGATACCTTTACCGGTCTCTTTGTAAGATATGCACATAGTGCAGCCTGATGCTGAACGCTCATATCTTCCTTACCACCGAATCCACCGCCTACAGCAGCACTTTGAATCCTAACTTTCTCAAGTGGAAGTCCCAGGTATTCACTGATTTCATGATATTCATCATAGATACCTTGTCCCCCTGTAATAACTTTAATTCCATCCTCATCCGGAATACCAACTGCAGTTTCCGGTTCCATAAATGCATGCTCTGTTGGAGGTACCGTAAAGGTTCCTTCAACCACATATTTTGAGTTGGCTAATGCAGTTTCTGCATCTCCTCTCTTTACTTCTTCATGGTCAAATAGATTATTCTCAGGAATTCTGAATTTCCCAAATTGCATAAAACCTTCACCATGAATTGCATGGGCTCCGGGAGCTGCTGCTTCCTTGGGATTACGAATTGGTTCTAATATTTCATATTCTACTTCAACAGCTTTTACGGCTGCCTCTGCTTGCTCCTTCGTTTCAGCAACCACCATTGCAAGAGTATCACCAATACATTTGGTTTCTTCTCCGACTGCAATCATTCCCGGCCAATCTTTAGCAAGATGTCCAACATATCTTTTGCCCGGAATATCTTTTGCAGTGTATACTGCAACTACTCCCGGCAGATTAAGCGCATTATCTATATTAATAGAAAGTACTTTTGCATGAGCGTGTTTACTGAACACATTCTTGCCATAAAGCATTCCTTCAAAGTAATAATCATCTGCATACATTGCTGTACCAAGAGTCTTAGGAACTGCATCAACGCGACAGGTTCTTTCTCCAATATTAACTGCTGATTCTACTTCAGGAACTGCTATATTCTCTCTTAGCATTTTAGCTGCTAAAAGAATACCTTCCTCTATTTTAGCATAGCCTGTGCAACGGCAAATATTAGTACGAATTGATTGTTTTACATCATCCCTTGTTGGATCCGGATTTTGGTCTATTAAACATTTACCGGAGATAACCATACCGGGGATACAAAAACCGCATTGTACTGCTCCTGCTGCTGCAAATGCATAAGCGAAGACGTCTCTTTCTCTTTCTGTAAATCCTTCTATGGTTTGTATCTTTTTACCTTCTAATTTTGATAATCTTTGTACACAGGCACGAACTGTTTTACCATCAACAATTACTGTGCAGGTTCCACAGGCACCCTCTTTACACCCATTTTTAACGGAAGTAATTCCTAGCTTGTCTCGAAGAAAATCCATTAATGCCATATCAGTTTCGGACTGATAATCCTTACCATTAACATTCACTATAAACATATAAATACCTCTCTCTCCTTATAGCTTATAATTAATTGAAATATTAATTATCTGTAACTCTTAGCGCTACCTTATATAACTTATAATACTTATAAATTATCATATGTCAGCCTAAATACATTGTACCTTTGTGAAAGCAATTATAAGATTCTTTCGGAATGAGATAACTGATATAAAGGCTCCCTAAGACATCTGATACTATAACATAGATTTTTTAGTCCCCTAATAATATAAAAAATACTATGGATAATCCTCGTTTCTGTATATATTTTAACATATTAAAATCACAAAAACAATTAATAATATAAATTTTTTTTAGCTTTATGCAAAAAAATTTAGCATATTATTCTAATAAAAGAAGGAGCTGGATATATGCTCCTTCTTTCATTTTTAACAATTATTATTATCTTTATAAAACCATATTTTATACATTTTCGCTATAATAGGGGAGAGGCTGTAATAAACCTTCCATTTCTTTTTTTATAAATTTCCCGGATTAAATACGATTATAACTTCAAATCAAACCCTTGTTTACGAATAACCTGAAGCAAAGCCTGCCTCTTCGGAACTGCATTCTTTATTCTGGTTACTACCTGATCACTAAAACAATCCACACGTCTGTTGGCATTTCTAAGATCATAATAGGTCTGCATTTCCTCATCATAATCTTTTATTTCCTCTAAGTAATTATCAAAAATTTTATAACCGTTTTCAAACATACGCAGTTTCATATCCATTCTTGGCTTTAATTGCGGGCTTTGATTTGGATAACCGATTCCCAATCCCACCACTGGGAAAGTCAGAGGGGGTAATTTTAGTAATTCACAAATCTTTTCGGAATCGTTTAAGATGCTTCCCAGATAAACGGTTCCTAAATCCATGTTTTCCGCAGCATTGACTATGTTCTGTGCTGTTATGCAGGCATCTGTAAATCCCTGAAAGAACCGATCCATGTCTTTTGCACTTTCTTCCAGGCAATTCTTTTCTTTTGCAATCTGCCAGTTTCTATTTTGATCAACAACAAATATTAAAAGTTCAGGTACTCTGGCAACATATTCCTGTTTACAGATTTCAGCAATTTCTTTTTTAAGTGTTCCATCGGTAATACGGATAACAGAACAACCTTGCATGCCGTTTGAAGTAGCCGTTCTTCTTCCTACCTCCATCAATTGTTCAAAGATAACCGAAGGAATACTTTCTTCCTTAAATTCACGAATGGTTCTATGTTCCAATTGTTTTTTAATCATTTCATTTTGCTCACTCATAACGAATCCTCCTTTGATTATGGTATATTAATAAGTCTCCTGTGTTTTAATGATTGTTTATATCCTTTACAATCTCTTCTAGTTTATTAATCTTTGATTCTCCAATTACTGTTATCCCATTTTCTGAAAGAATTTCTGCTGTAACGCCATTACCATCAATAAGCTGTCCCGTAAAACTACCATCGTATATCTTTTCGAATCCACAGGACGGACTTCTTTCCTTTAATATGGCCAGCTTACAATCATACATTAGAGCTAATTTTAAAGTTTCTTTTGCACCTTGTATAAATTCTTCTGTTACATCACTGCCATCCTTAAGTAATACTTTATCTCCGATTTTTTCTGCCGGAAGTCTTGGGGTTGTTAGACCACCAAGCTGTTCCGGACATACCGGAATAAAATGATATTCTTTCAGCCGTTCTGCCAGTTCTTCTGAAAGTTTCCCTGTGCCATTGTAACGGCAGCATATTCCTAATAAACAACCACTGACTAATATATTCATCTATATTTATCTCCTTTGTTATGTTATAATCCCTCTCCCCAACGTTTTATATTATCTTCATAAAAAGTATACTCCGGTGTACGAATCGTTTCTTTAAAATCTTCTTCATAATACCAAGGGCATTCCTCTGAGGAAGGATTCTTTAATATATGAAACTCCTGTGCCGGCATATACCCTTGAGCTAGAAGATAACATCTTTTTCTGTCTTCATTTTCTGCAATATCTACAACCAGAACACAATGTCCGGGAGAGCCTCCCCTTAGAAGCATATCACCGACTTGTATCTCATCCACTTCAATATCAGTACATTCTCCCTCCAAAGATAAGGTCCCTGCATAAACCATAACGTTTTTTAGGTATTCACGAAAACTTTCGTAGGAGTCATCATACCCTTTTGATTTAACCCAGCGTACTTGATTGCCGTCAACCTGAATCCTGCTGCCATTTCTCCAGTTAAGATAGTCCATATAAAAACCGTTGGTCAGATGAAAACCAATCTTATCGTATGCACCAATTGACCAATAATACTCCCCATATAAACGAATAATGCTGTCCGCACATTGCTGTAAATTGGAGTTTCCCACATCTATAGAAAATACTGCAGCCTGTGCAGTCTGATTTCCTTTTTCACTTCCATTATATAAAAGGACAGGACTTCCATGAGGCTTTAATTCCTGATTTCTTAAAAATCCAGCAAAACTATCTCCCTCTGTTTTCACCCGAACATAGCCCTCCGGTGGCAGAATTCTTGATTCCAAGGTACTTCCCTGTGGATTTATATATACATAACTCTCATCTTCAGAGATATTATTCCTTTGTAAATTATTTCCTCCTGTTTTTGATCCATCAGTCTTATTTCCTTGCAGATTATCCACTGGAGCCAATTCTATATCCTGATCATTTATCTTATCATCAGTCAGACTTCCACTTCCTGTAATCGGTATGGCCTCACCAAGATATGTGGGCTTAACATGCAATAAAACTCCAAAGAAATCCTTTACTCTTGCTGCTGCCTCTCTAATATCACGCATGGCCTGTCCTGCATATTCTCTTGAATCCGAAGGGACACCGTAAGCATCCAAACCTAATTCATTGGCAATATACACTCCACGGTATAAGTGATATCCCTGGGTAACAATAATGGCACTTTTTACCTGAAAAACATCTCTGGCCCTATACATGGATTCATAAGTAGAGAATCCGGCATGATCCATAAATATATGCTCCCCATTAACGCCTTTATCTATGGCATACTGCTTCATGGCATTTACTTCATCATATTCTTTCCTTCCATGATCTCCGCTCATTAATATGCGGTCAGAATACCCTGCATTATATAATTCAATAGCTTGATTTAATCTGTCTTCTAACATATAACTTGGACGGTTATTATCCCATACCTTAGCACCAAGAACCAGAATACAGTCAAATTTTTGCTCAACCATATCCTCCTGCCTTAATATTTTTTCCTTGTATTTTCCCATCATATATATATTAATAAAAAGTACAATCATTGCACCCGCTGCACCTAAAGCCAGAATAGCCAGCAGGATTCGTTTTATTCTTCTTTTTTCTTTGAATGTTTTCATTCTATTCCTAACCATCCTCTAATTTACTTTGCACTAAAACCACAACTACTATTTACACATTTACTGTCTTAATCATATAATTACTATCATTTCCCATTATTATACTCTGTATTGAAATTACTGTCCATCATTTTAAAGTCCAAAAAGACCTTACGGAATATGAAATATATTTCATACTCTATAAGGTCTGGTAATCTTTATTTATCATAAATTTACAAATCTTATTCCAATATAATAGTGAATGGCCCGTCATTTTCCAATTCAACCTTCATATTTGCCCCAAATATTCCTTTTTCAACTACAGGAATTTGATTTTCACATTCTTCAATTATATATTCATATAATTCTTCTGCCAACTCCGGCTTTGCAGCATTGATAAAAGAAGGCCGATTACCTTTTCGGCAGTCCGCATATAAAGTAAACTGAGAAACCAAAAGAAGCTCTCCATCTACGTCTTTTAAGGATAAATTGGTTTTACCGTTCTCATCCTCGAATATACGAAGTTGAATCATTTTCTTAATTAACTTATCCGCTTCTTCTTTCGTATCTTCCTGTCCTACACCGATTAAAACCAGAAAGCCTTTATTAATCTTTCCTACTGTTTTATTATCAACTGTTACAGATGCATGAGTGACTCTTTGAATTACAAATTTCATGTGTACCTCCATGTTTAAAACAAGTTCTTATTTATCATTGACCCAATCCGATATTTCTCATAACATTAATTGCTTTCTTTTTTATCAGGCATGTATAATGCTCTTCACAGTGGGCTGCATATATGAAACTATCCGATACATATACCGCAAATTCCAAAGCCCGGTCGCAAACAGTTTCATAAGTTTCTGCCGCCAATCTTCCTTTATTAATAATAAGGTAATAGGAATTATCCTTTTCATCTTTATAAAGCTTGCTGGTAAATACCTTATCAATAGTAATAGCACAGCAGTATTGTTCAACATTCTTCAATGATTCAAACTTATATATATTTAAAATAGGCTGTTTTTTTCCCTTCCCTTTGGATTTTGATTTACTTTGTGCTTTTACCGGCTGATTGATATCAATGTTTTTGAATTCACCGCTAACTTCCCCAACGTCTTTTATATGCTCAAATATATCCATAAAATTTTTACTGCCATTTTCAGAAAATGTGATCGCTAAACTGTTTTGAGGAAGGGGCATAATTTGTATCGCCAATACACCGTTCTTCACCCGGTAACCAACTTCTTTTTCTGCCTGTTCCACAATGCTTTCAAGAAATTCACGTGATTTTCCTTTATCGTTAAAAAAATCCTCAATATTAAGACCATATTCTTTCATATCTTCTTCTGTAATAATACAGCGTACGGTATCTTTATCCACTCTGCTAAATTTCATATATACCCATACTCCTTTCAAGTCTCCGTTTGAAAGAATGTAATTCTTTCAATCTTTTCAGACATATTGCTGCTTTGTAATATTTCAAATAATAAGTGCCTTTTTTTAGCACTTTTCTATCTTCTTACTTATTTTTTACTACTTTTCATAATATTTATTATATATGCACGATTCATCTTATTTATATCTATACCTATTCTAATTTAAAGACAAGTTTACGGTAATTATTCCCTTATAATAAAGTAATATAATATATGCCTGATTTCTGTTATATGTATTCCTCTATTATATTGCACCTTATATCCTTTAACAATAGTAATTGTTTTATACTATGATTGTATTTATCTGTGTCTCCTATGTCAAGTATAGGTTTTTCCGTTGACAAATGACTGTAGGGTATGCTATTGTTTTTTTATGCGCCAAAATATAGCTTGGTTCATAGTGACTTAAGAGGAGGAATGTCTATGAAAAAGCACCTAATCAGGGATAATTACCGCGCTTTTTTAGAACATATAAAGAAAGAAAAAAGTACATTTTACATATATCTGGTTCTTAGAGCATTGGTTATAATAGTTATGGTTGCTCAATTCTTTAATAAAAATTATGAAAATGTATTTCTTTGTGTTTTAACTTTAATCCTTTTAATAATTCCCAGCGTTATTGAAATGAATTTCCGAATAGACTTGCCTAATACCTTTGAAATTATTATAATGCTGTTTATTTTTGCAGCAGAGATTCTAGGTGAAATACAGGAATATTACATTATATTTCCGTTCTGGGATACCATGCTTCATACATTAAATGGATTTTTGGCCGCAGCCATTGGATTTTCACTAGTTGATATATTAAATCGGACAGAACGGATATCCTTTAATCTGTCTCCCTTCTTCATGGCAATGGTAGCCTTTTGTTTTTCCATGACAATAGGGGTAATCTGGGAATTCTTTGAATTCGGAATGGATACCTTCTTTCAATACGACATGCAAAAAGATACCATTATCAATGCCATCTCCACCGTAAAATTAGATCCCACAGGAGGCAACAATCCTGTAATAATCAAAGACATCTATAGTGTAGTGGTTAATGGAGAGGAATTGGGCCTTGGGGGTTACTTAGATATCGGACTGATTGATACTATGAAAGATTTATTCGTTAATTTTATCGGTGCATCCGTATTCTCCATTCTTGGATATTTCTACATAAAGAGACGGGGTAAGGGAGCCGTAGCACAGCATTTTATTGTTAAGAAATTAAAGAAAAACCATCAAGAATAATATTCGGAAATAAATATAAAATAAAAGTTCAACAAAATTAAAATTATGCCTGCCCATGTGGTATGTTCTTCTTGTATCATCCTGTTTTATAACAAAGCAGATGGTGCAAAAAGAACATAATCCAAAGGTGAAGGTACCTATTTCTTATTTATTAAATTTTTTGCTCTTTCATGTATCTCTTCTATGGATGGATAGTTGAGGTTTTCATCTATTTCAAAATCAGCCAGCAATAAAGCATGTAAATCCGCATTAAGTTCCGGAGTAACTTTAATCACACTTTTCTTTACTAATTTTTTTACGGCAGTTTCAAAATCAGACCCATCTTCACCGGTCATTTCATCTTTTAACAAGATATAATACATCCTTAGATATTTTATATTTGTTTTAGGATAAAGTGCTGCAAGTATCTCTGAAACTTTTTCTCGGTGTGAATCTCCATAAGGAAAGATTCTTTTTGAATAGTCTTCAAAGTCTTTCTGTTTTTCTTCTTTACTTCGCATATCAAACATTTTACTAAAAATACTAGCCATTATGTCACCTCCCATATAATTTTTTATCTTAAGAATTCCCCTATATTTTCTGACGCTTCAATCGGTATTTGCATACAGCATGAAATACCTCATTCCGTTTATGATTATATACAAGTTATTATAATACATTTTCATTAATTGAACAACTAAGAATAAAGAAAAGGAGCATTGCTCTCAACTATATTAGTCTTTGCATTTGCTCCTTTTCATAATAACTTACTAAGAAATATCAATTATTATTTATTTTTCTTTTGACGGCGAACATCCATAGCACAAGCAGCTACAAGAATGATACCGATAACGATTTGCTGCCAGAATGAGCTTACACCCATTAAGTTCAAACCATTTCTTAATACACCCATCATGAGGGCACCAATGATTGTGTTGATGATAGTACCTTCACCACCATTGTTGTTAACACCACCAAGAACGGCAGCTGCGATTGCTTCCAACTCGTATCCTTGTCCAGCCATAGGTTGTGCGGAAGATATACGGGAAGTAACTAAAATACCACAAATAGCTGCTGAGAAACCACTTACACAGTAAGCAAACATACGGGT
Source organism: Anaerocolumna sp. (assembly GCF_032079385.1). Classification (NCBI taxonomy): domain Bacteria; kingdom Bacillati; phylum Bacillota; class Clostridia; order Lachnospirales; family Lachnospiraceae; genus Anaerocolumna; species Anaerocolumna sp. Next base: position 105,630 of record NZ_DAMAUC010000006.1, on the reverse strand, counting down.
ACCAACTGCATTAATACCGGAAAGTTTAGCTGCTTCAAGGTTACTACCACATGCATAAATCTGACGTCCAATACGTGTTTTTGAAAGAACGAAGTATAAAATAATTCCATATCCTGCTGCAATTAAAACACTGTAAGGTAATCCGCCCGGCATACGTCCACCACCAAGTACATAGAAAGCTTGTTGTACATCTTGGCTTGGAATTGTATTAGTATAGATTGGTTTACCATCTACTAAAACGTTAGCAAGTCCACGGAATACCCATTGTGTACCAAGTGTTGCGATAAAAGGAACGACTCCAAGTACTTCGATAGAGAAACCATTCAAAATACCCATTCCAATACCGAATATTAAAGCGATAATAATACTTACAGTAAGTGGAACACCATGTATAAGTAAGGTTGTTACGATAATACCTGATAGTGCCATAGATGCACCTGCACTTAAATCAGTACCACCACATACTAAACAGAAAGTTAAACCATAACCAATGATGGAGTAAGTAACAACTTGTTGTGCAATATTTATTAAGTTACCGGAAGAAAGGAATAAATTTGATTTTAATATAGCAAATGCTGTAAACATTAAAACAAGTATGATTCCTGAGAACATAGCCTTTCTTGTTGCCGGTGAAAATTTATATATAAAAGACTCTTTTGGTTCCATAGTTTGAGCAGATTGTTTCATAATGACCTCCTAAAATATATATTAAAGAATAGATTGTATGCAGGGTTACTGTGCTTTCTTTTCTACTTTATTGTAACCTGCTGCCAAATATAAGATTTCCTCTTGTGTTGTCTTTTTCGTCTCTAATTCACCATTAATAGTTCCTTCATGAACAACTAAAACACGGTCACTCATACCAAGAACTTCTGGTAAGTCAGATGATATCATAATAATAGCAACGCCTTGATCACTTAGGCGGTTGAATAATTCATATACCTCATACTTTGCACCTACGTCAATACCTCTTGTAGGTTCATCTACGATTAATAACTTGACATCATTACATAACCATTTTGATAAAACGATTTTTTGCTGATTACCACCACTTAGGTTACCGACTCTCTGACGTAAACTTGGAGTTTTTGTACGAAGAAGTTCTTTATAGCGTTTCGCATTTTTCTTTCCTTCTTTGTCATCTATAATACCAAAACGTGATAATTGTCTTAAATGTGCCATATTTGTATTGTATTGAACATCCAAGTTAAGAGCAAGTCCGTCAAACTTACGGTCTTCTGTTGCATAACCAATTCCATTTGCAATTGCTTGTCCAACATTTTTAACCTTAATTGGCTTACCATTCATATATAATTCCATGGAGTCTGCTTTATCAGCACCAAAAATACAACGGGCGATTTCAGTACGTCCTGCCCCCATTAAGCCCGCAATTCCCAGAATTTCTCCTTTACGAACTTGAATTTTTTCAACGTTTACAACGTCTCCACGACGAATATTTTTGGCCTCAAAAACTACATCTCCAATTTTTCTATCATATTTGGGATACTTATCTTCTAAAGTACGGCCAACGATCATATTAACAAGTTCATCTACTGTAATATCCGCATAATTACGTGTACCAATGTATTGGCCGTCACGTATTATCGTTACTCTTTTACAGATTTGTTCCAATTCCTCCATACGGTGGGAAATATAAACCATACCAACTTGTTTTTTCTGAAGGTTACGGATAATTTCAAATAATTGAGCTATTTCCTTATCAGTAAGAGCTGCTGTAGGTTCATCCAGTACTAAGATACGCGCATTACGAGAAATCGCCTTTGCAATTTCAACCATTTGCTGCTGTGCTACGCTCAAATCTCGTACAACTGCATGGGAGTCAATATTGATGCCTAAATCATCTAACATCTTTTGTGCATTTCGATGCATTTCTTTATCACTGATCAGTAATCCTTTTTTAGGTGGACGGCCAATATATATATTATCAGCCACTGATAAATGAGGACAAAGGTTTAACTCCTGAAATATGATACTGACACCCAATTCCTGGGCTTTGCTGACAGAGTTGATATTTACTTCATTTCCCTCTATGAAAATTTTACCGGCATCTGCATGATACACTCCGGACATAATCTTCATTAATGTTGATTTTCCAGCACCATTCTCTCCGACAAGACCATGTACCTCTCCTTTGTCAACTGAAAATGAAACATTGTCCAACGCTTTTACACCGGGGAAAGTTTTGCAAATTCCTTCCATTCGGAATAGTTCCTCTGACATAATTTCACCTCTTTCTTTAGAATAAAAATACTTTCAGATAAGTCATAATATATGTGGCATATGAACTGTTTGCCAGAGACACTCTAATCTCTATCAGCATAACATCAAAACCATCTTCATTATGCAGCTCAAATTCATAAGCTTAATTCAATAATATGTTTGTGCAAAATTTCACTTAAAACTACAGGACTAAGTTTATCACTTGTATACTAGTGTGTCAATGAGCATAATAGTGAAATATTTTGAGTTTTTTTGTGCATTGTGTCCATTTTTCACGATTAAAAAGGGATTATAAAACCTATCGATTTTCTATTATATAGTAATCCAGTAAAATATTGCAGGCCGCGGGGGTACTGCTGAAATCATAGATTATAAGCCATTAAGCAGCTCCATAGAAATGAGAAATAAAAAAAGAGCCCTATAGACTCCCAATTTGAAACTATAGCCTAAATTTATTTTTATTTATAGCTATATTTTATAACTTATATCTAATTTTTATAAAATTCTATATAATAGGTAAAAACTATGGCAGAATTAAAAAGCATTTTTCCAGACAAAGGTCAGACTGTAACAGTACCAAAACTTTGAAAACAGCTTAACTGTTACAGTCTGATAAGTTTATAAATATATAGGAATTCTTACATCTTCTTTACAATTGCTTCACCAACTACTACTTCTGTAGCACCGTTATTAGTAGTAACTGTTGTCTTTAATGTCAGCATCTTTTTATCATCTCTTTTACTTATAACTTCCACTTCAGCCACACAATGATCACCTATGTAAACAGGATGAGTGAATTTTAGAGATTGTGAGAGATATAGTGTATTCTCACCGGGTAACTTAGTACCCAATACCGCAGATATTAATGAGGCGGTGAGCATTCCATGTACAATTCTTTTCCCAAATAAACTGTTTTTGGCATATTCCTCGTCTAAATGAAGGGGATTTTTATCCACAGATACTTCTGAAAAGGTAAAAACATCTTCTGAAGTAAATGTTTTCTCAATGGTTGCTTTGTCACCTATTTTAATATCTTCATAATTCATAATAGCACCTGTGCATATCATCAAATACGATATACCTAGTAGTACTTGGTATAGTCATAATACAACTTATGATATGGCCACCTTTTGTAATGTGAAAGCTACTGTTGTGGCATCCTTTCTTATTTAAATTACTTTCACATCTTAAAATATGATTAAAAGGAAATCCAATAGATGATCCTTTTGGATTTCTCCCAAATAGAAGGCATGGTATCCTCCTTGTGAAGATGTCTTTTACCAGTTATTTTTTGAAGTCATTTCCTCCTTGATTTTTTCTGTTAGAATTGGAACTATTTTATTTAAATCACCAACAATTCCATAATCAGCTATATCAAAAATTGGTGCAGAAGGATCTTTATTAATAGCAATAATCACATCGGATTCTTCCATACCTGCAAGATGCTGGATTGCACCGGATATACCAATAGCAAAATACACATGAGGACGAACGGTTTTACCGGTCTGGCCTACTTGTACTTCTTTATCCTGCCAGCCAGCATCCACGGATGCTCTGGAAGAACTGATGGTACCACCGATTGTATCAGCTAATTCTTCCAATAGTTTAAAGTTTTCTTTGCTTCCCACTCCACGTCCTCCTGAAACAAGAATATTAGCTTCCTGAATATCAATCTTAGCAGAGGGTTTCTTAATTACCTCAAGTACTTCAACATATTTATGGTTTTTCTCAAATCCGGGATTAAATTCCTGGATATTGGCTTTTGCCCCTTCTATTTTTTTAAGCTTTTGCATAACTCCGGGACGAACAGTTGCCATTTGCGGACGAAAATTCAGGCAAAGGATAGTTGCCATAATATTTCCTCCAAATGCCGGTCTTGTCATTCTTAAGCATTTTGTTTCTGGATCAATTTCTAATTTGGTACAGTCTGCTGTTAAGCCGGTATGTACTCTTGCAGAAACTCTTGGTGCCAGATCACGTCCTATTGCAGTTGCACCGTATAATACAATCTCAGGGTTATATTTTTCTATTACAGAATACATTCCATGGGTATAAGCTTCCGTAGTATAAATTTCAAGTGCAGGATCATCTACAAGAACTACTTTGTCAGCACCATAAGCTGCCAGTTTATCCGCTAGTGGTTTTACTTTATATCCCAGCAATACCGCTGTTACTTCGGTACCTAAATCTGCTGCAAGTTCTTTTCCCTTACCAATTAATTCAAAAGATACATTCGTTATCTTGTTATCAACTTGTTGAACGAAGATAAAAATACCTTTATTGTTTTCAAAACTCATTAATGCTCACCACTTTCTAATTATTTTTCATAGTCTTTCAGGCAAGTCCTTTCCCTGAGGTTAAAATATAAATTTTTCTTTTAATTTCTCCAGTATAAAATCAGCTGCTTCTTCCGGATCCAAGGTTACTACCTGCCCATTTGCTTTTATGCTCTTAGGGAAGGATTGTGCTACCTTCGTAGGGGAACCTTTTAAACCGATATTACTATCATCAATGGTAATATCACTACGACTCCATACCGTAATTTTCTTTTCCCGATATGCATCAAAGATTCCGCCGGGAGTCATATATCTGGGTTCATTCAGTTCAGCAAGTGCAGTGATTAAGCATGGCATCTTAGCCTTTACAATATGATATCTATCTTCATATTGCCTTTTTACAAATACATATTCCCCATCGACTTTAATTTCTTCCGCATAACTAATATTAGGAATATCAAGATGTTCTGCAATCTGGGGGCCAACTTGTGCAGTATCCCCATCAATTGCCTGACGACCTGTTATTACTAAGTCATATTCCAAGTTATGAATAGCTGCTGCAAGAGTAGAAGAGGTAGCCCAGGTATCTGCTCCTCCAAAGGCTCTGTCCGTTACCAAATACCCCTTATCGGCACCCATTGCAAATGCTTCCCGAATAACTGCTTCTGCTTGAGGAGGCCCCATGGATATTACAGATATTTCAGCACCCAATTCATCTTTTAATCTTAAAGCTGCTTCTAAACCGGCCTTATCATCCGGATTTATAATACTTGGTACACCATCTCTAATAAGGGTACCTGTAACCGGATCAAGTTTTACTTCATTGGTATCCGGAACCTGCTTTATACAAACTATGATTTTCAATCCAATCACTCCTTTTCTGAATTAGTTAAAATTATAACAAGCTTCCTGAAATAACCATGCGCTGTACTTCGGAAGTACCCTCATATATTTCAGTGATCTTCGCATCCCGCATCATACGTTCTACGTCATATTCTCTTATATACCCATACCCGCCATGAAGCTGAACAGCCAGGCTGGTTACTTCGCTTGCTGCTTCAGAAGCGTATAATTTGGCCATTGCTGCCTCCATGGAATACTTTTTCTGAGTATCCTTAGCAATTGCCGCTTTGTATACTAATAATCTGACTGCTTCTACCTTAGTTGCCATATTAGCAATTTGGAATTGTGTATTCTGGAACTTAGAAAGGGGCTTGCCAAATTGTTTTCTCTCTTTTACATAAGCTATTGTAGTCTCTAATGCACCTGCGGCAAGACCAAGAGCCTGGGCGGCAATACCAATTCTTCCACCGTCAAGGGTCTGCATAGCATAACTGAAACCTTTTCCTTCCTGACCCAATAGATTCTCCTTGGGTATTCTACAGTCGCTGAAGATTAGTTCATATGTAGCTGATCCACGGATCCCCATCTTCTTTTCCTTTGTACCAAAAGTGAATCCAGGGGTGCCTTTTTCTACGATAAAGGCAGAAATTCCTTTTGTACCCTTTGATTTGTCAGTCATTGCAAAGATAATATAGATATCAGCCTCTTTGCCATTTGTGATAAATATCTTACTTCCATTTATAATATATTCATCACCCTCCAGAACTGCCTTAGTTTGTTGTCCCGATGCATCCGTGCCGGCATTTGGCTCTGTTAATCCAAAAGCACCTAATTTCTTACCGGTAACCAATGGCCTTAAATATTTTTCTTTTTGCTCCGGCGTACCAAAATTCTTAATCGGATCACAGCATAAAGATGTATGTGCCGAAACAATAACTCCCGTAGTACCACATACCTTTGATAATTCTTCCACACATAGTATATACGTTAAAGTATCACAGCCTTGTCCACCATATTCCTTTGAAATAGGAATCCCCAAAAGGCCAAGTTTTTGCATTTTTTTAACCGTACCTCCTGGAAAAGTTTCGGTTTCATCAACTTCTCTTGCAAGGGGTTTTACTTGCTGCACAGCAAAGTCTCTAAATAAAGTTCTTGCCATTTCATGTTCTTTACTTAACGTAAAATCCATGTTATTCCTCCTCTCATACCTTTTCGGTATTGCTTTAATTTTGTATGTTAATATAAATTGGAACCGCAAATATATTTATAACACTGAAAGATTTCGACGTTTCATTATATCTATGTAGTATGATTTTTTATTTCGTTATAACTCACTTTCCGAAATTAAAAGTTGCACAGTATTTTTCTGTTCGGAAATATATGAGACATGAATCACCTTTCATGTTTACTATAATATATGATTCTAAATATGTCAATATGTATATTTTAATTAATTCTAATCATTTTTTTTGGTCAATATTTACTACTTAACTTCTGTTTACTCTGTTTTATTTTATCTTGTACTCTCCTGACACTTTTTAATAAGTTTATTGAATACTAGCATCTATTGCATGCCGCATCTGCCTGCAGATATGGAACAGCCATAAATCCGGGTTTGAATGATGCATTCCAATAATTCGCACTATTATTATTTTATACTTATGTCTTATTCCATAACCATTTTTTATCCCATAACCATGCCTTATTTCATAGCCATTTCTTATTCCATACACTTATTATTCAATTCACTTATTATTCAACGCACGTCTTGTTCAATGCACGTCTTGTTCAATGAACTTATTATTCAATTCATTTCTTATTCAATTCATTTCTTATTCAATTCATTTCTTATTCAATTCACTTCTTATTCTGCCATTTTAACAAATTTAAGAATTTGTTTTTTTATTCTTTTTATAGTAATATTGCAGTAATGTGTTTTAAATGATAGGAGGCGGATATTCTATGAATTACTTTTCTATGCTGATTAAGCCAGCTTCATCTCTTTGTAATATGCGGTGCAAATACTGTTTTTATAGTGATGTAGCCGAACACCGTGAAATAAAATCCAATGGTATTATGAGTCAGAAAACCACTGATCTTCTTATAGATAGAACCTTTGAATATGTAAAAACCCCTGGTGTTATTACTTTTGCCTTTCAAGGGGGAGAACCAACCGTGGCAGGGTATGAATATTTTGAGTATTTTACCAAACGAGTGGAAGAAGTAAATAAAGGGCAAAACAAAATTCAGTATTCCATACAGACAAATGGACAGTTAATTGATGAAAAATTCTGCAAATTATTTTATCAATACAATTTTTTAGTAGGATTATCACAAGACGGCCCAAAAGAATTCCATGATGTAAACCGTCTCGGTTCCGATGGAAAAGGAACTTTTGATCATACTAATTATGCCATTAAACTCATGGATCAGTTTCATGTGGAATACAATATATTATCCGTAATTACAAAGCAAATGGCGAAAAAGCCACAAACACTATTTCGCTATTATGAGCGAAGAAAATTTAAGTATGTTCAACTGATACCCTGTTTAAAGTCTCTTGATTTTTTACCAAATGATTCTCTAAACAAATACGACTTAACACCACATGAATATGCTTCTTTTTTAATAGATTTCTTTCAACAATGGTATATGGCATTTAAGAATAATCAGTATATCAGCATCCGACAGTTTGACAATCTGGTGCATATGATAAAAGGACTTCCACCGGAGCAGTGCGGAATACTGGGGCATTGCACGGTACAATGTGTTATAGAAGCAGATGGCAGTGTATATCCCTGTGACTTTTACGTTTTGGATGATTTTAAACTTGGCAGTCTAGAAGAGAATTCCTTTGAAGCCCTGATTCACTCTCCTGCCGCTGAAAAATTTCTTAAATATGAAACACCAAAGAATCTCCTTTGTAGCACCTGTCAGGTATATCCTATATGCGGAGGGGGTTGCAAACGCTATCGTTCCTTTTATGCAGAAGAAGAAAATTATTGCCCCTATCAGGATTTCTTATATCACGTATATCCAAAACTGGAAGAAATTGCACGTTTTGTAAATTAGGACTTTTGGCCTACTTTCCATTAATTAAATATAGCTAATTCGACAAAATTCCTCTATAATATACAAAGAAGCTATCTAACCTGTCTATTTATTGGGAGGAATTTTAATGAAAAGAAAATATCTGATTATCCTGTCGGTTTTATTCCTGATAATCACGGCTGGATTGATAGGATATCATTTTCTGGATACCAAACAGCAGGATATGTCCTACCCCTCCTTTTTAGAAGCAGTTGAAAAAAAGGAAGTAGAAAAAGTTACATTTATAGAAAATAAAAATTTATTCAAAGTAAATTTAAATACAGAAGAAAATGTGGAATACCTTGTACCTAATCCTCAAACAGAGAATTTTACTGAATTCTTGTTATTAAAAGGAATCAACGTCAGTTACGGTACAGATGGTTTTACCAGATTCATTCAAGTCACTTTTACTTTTCTTGTTATTGGAAGCGTTATTTGGTTAGCCAAAAGGGGGAATATGTCCTCCAGTTTAACTGAAGATTCCAATAAAAAGAAGCAAAGCAGTTCTACAGTTACCCTGGACCAGGTTGCAGGTAATGCAGAAGCTAAATTAATGGTGGAGGATGTCATCGGCTTTATAAAGAACCCGGAAAAATATTCTTCTGTGGGGGCTAAGATGCCAAAGGGCCTCTTATTCTATGGACCTCCGGGAACCGGTAAAACCCTGATGGCTAAAGCAATTGCAGGGGAAGCGAATGTTCCTTTTTACGCTATGAGCGGTTCCGATTTCGTTCAAATGTATGTTGGTGTGGGTGCCAGCCGTATTCGTAATCTTTTTAAGAAAGCAAAGAAAAACGAAAAAGCCGTTATCTTCATTGATGAAATTGATGCCATTGGTAAAAAGAGAGCCCGAAGCCTTTCTGCCAGCAACGATGAACGGGATCAAACTCTAAATGCACTCTTAACAGAAATGTCCGGTTTCCATGAAAATTCGGGAATTATTGTTATTGGTGCCACCAACAGACTGGATACCTTAGATGAAGCATTATTAAGACCCGGCCGGTTTGACCGCCAAATAGAAATTGGCTTGCCGGATATTAATGCCAGAAAAAAAATCTTATCCCTCTATGCTAAGTCGAAACCCCTGTCAGATGATGTGGATTTAGAGGAACTAGCAAAATCCACCGTATATTTTAGCGGTGCCATGCTTGAAAACCTATTAAACGAAGCAGCGATTCATGCCGCCAATGAAGGTAATTCTGTCATTGGCAAAAACAATATTGATACTGCATTCTATACCGTTATCGCCGGTTCTCCTAAAATTGACCGAAGTTTTATTTCAGACCAGGATCGTAAGATTACGGCATATCATGAAGCCGGCCACGCTTTAGCTACTACCCTTTTACTGCCGGAACATTATCTTTCAAAAGTAACCATTATACCATCGGTTAAAGGAGCAGGGGGATTTAACTTAAGCATTCCAAAGGATACTCTTTTTCAAACGAAGAAACAAATTGAAGCCAATATTAAAGTACTTCTTGCAGGAAGAATCGCGGAAGAACTTATATTTGGTGAAGATGAAATTACAACCGGTGCAAGTAACGATATTCAAAAGGCTTCTTCTTTAATCCTTAACTATATGAATAAATATGGAATGGATTCCGATATGGGACTCTTTAGTATGGAAGTTTTAGAAGAAGGTCATGACTTGGATTTGGTTAATAAATGCAGAACACAAATGAATACCTTTTATAAAGACACAAAAAAAATAATGGAAGAAAACCTTGAATTGCTTGAAAAGATTACAGAAGAATTACTGGAAAAAGAATCTTTAAATCAAGATGATATTAATCGCATCTGCCATTAAAACATTGGAGACTGCTTACAAGTACTTCTATAATTTACTTGTTGAACTCTGCTTAAATTTTTATTATAATAGACTTATAAAATAAATGACCTGGGATGTTCGATTCCCTACTATTTTGAACCTACACTTACAATACGGGATTCCTATATTCTTGTTTGGATGTCAGGCCGCCATTATGCAGCGGAAGGCAGAAAATCAGGTGCGGTTACCCACCTAGCTCATGCTAGGATTCAAAATCGTAGGCCCGGCATTTTGGGAAATTTATTGATAATAAAATTGAATATTATGTAAACTATTAAATATAAATTCTATCTGTACTATAGATTTCTTGAAGTTTGAATCTTAGTTACATATAGATTTTTTATTATGCTGCTTTATATTATATAGCCTTATATTATTTAGCCTTATATCATTTAACTTTATATTATTTAGCTTTATACTATTTAGCCTTATATATTTAGCCTTATATATTTAACTTTATATCATATGCTTTATATTATTTTAGCTTTATATTATTTAGTTTCTTACTTGAATTACTTACAATCCAGATGCTATAATGTGACTTATGGTTTATGAATAAAAAAGTGAGGAATTACCAATGATTAATCAAAAACAATTTACATATGGTTTTCGGAAAGGATTACCCATTGCCTTTGGCTATATACCGGTATCTTTTACCTTTGGCCTTATGGCTACCGCAGGTGGATTACCTGTATGGCTGACAATTTTTATTTCCCTATCTAATTTAACTTCTGCCGGACAATTTGCTGGAACCGAATTAATTCTTGCCGGGGCTGGACTTCTGGAGATTACCCTTACTACCTTTATTATAAATATAAGATATATGCTTATGTCCTTTTCCCTGTCTCAAAAAATAGTATCAAAGACCACGGTAAAACAAAGATTACTATTTGGCTTTGGAGTAACGGATGAAACCTTCACCATGGCTTCCTTAGAACAAGGTAAGCTAACTTATGCCTTTATGCTGGGATTAATTACAGGCCCTATAGCCGGATGGACCTTAGGAACAGCAATGGGCGCTCTTATATCGGAAGCATTGCCTTTATCCTTAAGTAATGCCATGGGAATAGCCCTATATGCCATGTTCATTGCTATTATAGTGCCACCCTCTAAGAAATCCAGACCTATATTACTCATAGTTCTGTTATCCGTTTTCATTACCATTTGCTTGAAATACATTCCTGTTTTTTCTTTTATATCCGGTGGATTCCGTATTATAATTGCCACGGTTCTCAGTGCATGTATTGGAGCAGCTATCTTCCCTGTGAAAGAAGAATCAGAAAATAATGGTGAGGAGGTAAAATCATGTTAAAGCCTTTTATCGCAGTTTTGTTAATGGCCCTTGTTACCTATCTTCCAAGGATATTACCATTGGTTTTATTTCGTAAAGAGATAAAATCCACTTTCATAAAATCTTTCCTAAAATATGTTCCCTATGCAGTATTAGGTGCACTTACATTTCCTGATATATTCGATTCAACCGGTAATTACATAACCGCCATTGTGGGAACTGTGGTAGCTTTATTCCTGGCATTCCGCGAGAAAAGTCTGGTAATTGTAGCTGTCGGTGCCATTATTGCTGTCTATGTGACAGGACTTATTATCTAAGAAATTATTATAAACAGTCCAGGAATCAGGACCACCTTTACTGGTGGAAAAGTTGAGCTATTTACAATCAACATACTGTTATGATACCAGTAGCAATATTATCAGGACCAATATTATAAGTACAATATTATAATTACAAATATTGTTATTTGATGTTGACTTGTGGATAAGCAATACACTATTATGAATATAGTAACAAAAGTAAGGTGGCTTTTAATTAAGTAGGTAGCTGAAACAAGTCACCTACACTATATTGGGGGAACTGAAAATGAATAATTATATTAACTATAAATTTCGAATTAAAAAACGAATACTAATATTTGTTCTTTTAAGTTCAATTTGTATGGTATTTTACAACCGGGAGGCGAAGGCCAAAACGGTAAGTGATATACCAATACCGGCAGAATATACTCCTGAAGTGGATGAAAGCCTTAAAGCTTATATTAATGGAAATATACCAAAGGATGCTGTCTGGGTGAATTCTGATACAAAATCAAATTTCATACAAATTTCATCCGGCAGAGATAATCAGAAACGGAATCTTGAAGACAAAATAAAAAGTATGGTCTATACCTTCTCCTCCAAAGAGAATGGTGAGACAGTATATTATACTGTTCTTGACTTCTATTTTACGCAGAAATTGAAGACTTCAAAAAAAGATTTATTGGAACTTCACACAAATGATTTCTTACGTCCAGTAAGCCCTGGAAAAGGTATATGGCTGGTTAGAGATAAGACCGAAGAAGACTGGACAGTAGAAAAGGAGGCATACATAATTGTAAACTTATCTTTTGCTTCCGTATATGGAAATCAAATGTACCATAAACAAAATTATTCCCGGATAATTATGAGTTTTAAATCTTTCGAAAATCCTAATCCAGAAACAGCCTTACCCGGCTACATTATAAATTACACCCATCAAAAAGAGCCTGCCCTGCCCGTTGCTGCCATTTGTGTAGTAATAATACTTCTGATGGTATTCTTTGGATACTTATATTTAAGATTCTGCAGGTCTAATAGTAATAAATAGAGTGTTCTCATATTGTTAGTGCAATTAAAGATGAGACCTCATAGTATTGACTGCCCGAATACGACGCTATCCATTTAGGAAAATCAAAAATGAAACATACCAAAGTGCAGTTATCGTACTTTTAATTCCAAACGATAAAGAGGGCTGCTGCATCCCATGCATAAAGAAAGCAATTATTTGCAACAGCCCAAAACAATGTTTTACATATTTTGAATATAATGTCCCTTATTACAAATTATAGAAGAAGAATTACAGCTTAAACAATTATACATATAACTTATGACACCACAGTGAGGGCATAAATACGCTTCTATACCTTGATATAAATAAGCACCGCATGTACTATTTCTGCAGCGATAACCGCTCATTGCATATGTATGGGACTGACCAGTATTGACAGTACTACCGTGGTTGCATGCTGCATCAACAAATAAAGGTGCTGACAATACAAATATTAGCGTAACTGCCAGTACTAGTGATAATAATTTTTTAAAGAGTTTCATAGAAATATACCTCCAATTTGATATATGATTTATGGTTACAGTTGATTATATACAAAAAAGAGGTAAAGTATGTAAATAATAATTAACAATAAAATGTCATACATTTACAGTTGGGTATTGATAGTTGGTATATAATATAATACAATAGTAATAAGATTATTTGTATTTGATGAAGCAAACCAATAAGGAGGAACTTTGTTTGAAGAAAGGAAAAAAAAGGAGGAAATCTGGAATGTTTGTGATTATGACTGCAATTTTGCTGTGTATTGCCATTGTTGTTATTATTGTGTTTCCACCAAGTTCCGGAAAAATGTCTTCATTTCTTGATGAAAATGGAAATCAAATAGAAGGTAGTATTTCAGAAAAAATACACGTAGATATCAATGGAACCTCTTTAGGCATGTTTGTTACGGCAAAAGACCGCACAAAGCCTGTACTGCTGGTTTTGGGCGGGGCCCGGGAATTCCGGAATATCTTTTGGAACAAATGTATCCGACTGACCTGAAAGAAAATTTTGTGGTCTGCTATCTGGAATATTGAGGCACTTCCCTTTCTTATGATTCGGATGTTTCAGTGAATGGCATGACAACTAAACAATATCTTGCAGATGTTAACGCTGTTACAAATTATCTCAAAGAACGGTTTGATCGGGATAAAATATATTTGTTAGCACATTCTTTCGGTACATATATCGGTCTTCAAGCTGCCACAGAGCATCCAGAAAGCTATCTTGCTTATATTGCAATGTCTCAGATTACAAATCAAAAACATTCCGAAGAAATAGCATATTCCTATATGCTTGAGCAATACAAGGTGCAAGGTAACGAAAAAATGGTAAAAAAGTTTAATGATTGTCCTATATTGACGGATGAAGTAGCTTATTCCGAATACTTTACATCTTCACTGAGAGATACAGCCATGCACGAACTCGGTGTCGGAACAACACATAATATGCATTCAGTTATTACAGGTATATTTTTTCCAAGCCTTCGTTGCACCGCCTATACACAAGCGGAGCGTATTAATATATGGCGCGGAAAGGTATTTGCTCAAAATACACCGGTTGTGACAGACAGCTTCAACTTTAACGCTTTTGAAACTGTACAAGAGCTGCAAATTCCGATATACTTTTTGGCTGGAGCATACGATTACACATGTGCGTATTCATTGCAGCAAGATTATTATGAGTATATACAAGCTCCAGTAAAGGGGTTTTATACATTCAAAGATTCGGCACACAGTCCTTTGTTTGAGGAACGTGAAAAAGCCCTGGAAATTCTCTTGACCGACGTTCTAAATGATCAGACAACGCGGATAGATTAGTTGCACAAAATGAGCATAATCTCAATGTATGCTTTGCCTCACAATGTCGTCAACTTAAGGGCACTACCGTCATATTGTATATTTACCAATAGGTATTTGGGTTAAAATGCGAATCGATAAACGAACGTTCCCTTCAAAATTTTATTAGATACATCTTATCTATTAAATTTTGAAGGGATTTTTTATGTCTATTCGTAATAACTTAAAAAACATTGAGCGTAGGACTTCCCTTAGGCTAAAATTATACTTTCATTTTATCAAATAGTATCTGAGTTTTATATCTATTCATTAAACATATCAGAATATGCTCTTTGTTCATCAATGGCTTTCCTCATATCCGATAAGGTGGATGTATCACCGATTAAGATTACACCTACTAATTTTTTGTCTACAAAATAATATTTCTTATATATTTTTTTCTCTCTGTCTCTTATTTCTTTCGTTTCGTATGTTAGTGAATCATTTTTCCCATTGTCTCCTATGGCAAATAAGGAGGTATTGATTCCATAGAAGGTTAATCCGGTAGGTTGGATTTGGTAAGTCTGAGCATCCCCTGCTGCGTTAGCTCCTGCTGTTTTACCCATCTTTGAAGCTTCTGCCCATAAACTAAAGTTTACACCTTTATAAGCAGCGCAGTCCCCGCAGGCATATATATCCGGAACACTGGTTTCCATTTTTTCATTCACCACTATAAATCGGTCTATTGCCAACCCTGCTTCCTGAGCTATCGATACATTGGGACGAACACCGCTGGATACAATCACTAATTCAGCAGGATAAATCTTGCCATCCTCCAGTTTGACACCAGTTACAGAAGTATCTCCTGTAATTTCACTAATGTGTGCATTTAATTGGAACTCAATATCTGCTTCTTTTATAATTTCCCCTAGCAGTTCTCCTGCTTCTGTATCCAGCTGACGAACCATTAATTTATCTGCAATTTCTAATACGGTTACTTTGCATCCTGATTTCTTCATTTCCCAGGCTGCTTCTAAACCTAACACTCCGCCTCCGATAACTACTACATTCTTAACTTTTGGAAGCAATTCATGTATTTTCTCTACATCAGAAATACGGCGGATTGCTATTACTTCCGGCTTATTACTGCCGGCAATTGGAGGTATAAAGCATTCCGCACCTAATGCATAGATGCATTTATCATATTTTATGGATTCTCCATCGGATAAAAGGACTGTTTTTTCTGCTGAATTTATTTTCTCAATGGTAACATCAAGTTTATTGGTAATTCTATTTTTTGCATACCAGTCTTCTTTGTGTATGGCAATCTTTACAGGATCCATCTTTTTACTTAAAGCTTTTGTTAACATAGGTCTGTTGTAGCCTATAACAGGTTCGTTGGAAATCATTATGATCTCGCAGTTTTCATTTCGTTCCCGTATAGCTTCTGCCGCGTTAACCCCTGCTGCTCCATTTCCAAGTATTATGTATACTTCTCCTGTTGCCTTTTGGAATTCTGACTGGGTTTCTTCATAGGGTATGAAATGCTCTCTGCCAACTCCGCACACAGGGCATTTTTCAAGGGAAGAATCAAATATTTCTCCGCACACATCACATTTTACTAAAGTTCTTTTTCCTTTATTATTGATATTATTTAATTCTATTTCCATCTTATCCACTTCTCCTTTTCTTTTATTCATCTATTAAAATTTCTATATAATATTGATTATAGTTATATCCCTATTATACCTAATTATTCCAAAAAATCCAGCATTAACTGAATATTTCTGTCATAATACTGTTTTTTTCTTAGTAATTGCTGCGTGATAATTTGAGTAAAAAAAATTATAATTAATAACAAGAGAAATATAAGAGAGTGCATTTTGATGCACTCTCAGTATTTAATATAGAAATATTTAGTTTTATTTATTACCAACATATCCTTTGATTATTAACGTATTCTTTAATTATTAGCGTACTCTTTAATTATTAGCGTACTCTTTAATTATTAGCGTACCGGACAATGACCACTATCGCAATCAGCATCTAATATATCAAATTCTTCTTCAAAGGTTTCATATTGATTTAGAATGGAAGGGTTAAACTTGGGTTGCTTTTCCAATAAATTCTGATATGTTTCTTTATCCACTGCTTCATACGGCAATAATTGGTAGAAACTTTCATCTAAAGAAAGGAAGGTTACACCTACAATATCATCCCAGTTATCATAAACCCATTGTTCTACTTCCTCCCACTCTTTTGGTCTTACATGAATGGTGTTAGAAGCATTATGATCTACATAATTCTTCATAATCAATCTGTATAATTCTAATTGTTCGATTGCAGATACATCATATTTTGTTCTTCCTTCCGGGGATTTTATAGGGAATTCAAATACCTTAGTTTTGTGTTCCTCTACTGTCTGTCCAACTTCCGGATTCCATGGGAAACCTGCTTCTGCAAGTGCCTGAGCCAGTGGATCCTTCGCATTTACCCTCACACGTCTGATATAATATGGAGAATGTGAAAAATGCACTCCGCTTGATACTGTGGGCAACTGACTGATGGTACCTGAGGGTTTAACGGTAGTTACTAATTTAGGACGGTTCATATTTAGGTAATCTGCTAATTCGAATGCGGATTCTCTGGCCGTTTTTCTTAATTCTTTTAATAGTTCAACAAACTCTTCATCTGGCATATTGGTAGCATTTCTAAAATCCATAACACCGGTGATGGAACAACCTGTTAGCCTGTCTTCCTCATTTACCAGATTCCACTCATGAAGTTCAAGTTCAATGCTGCCCATACGGTATCCAATATGAGCGGAATACTTTTGTGCTTTTAATAAGCCCTGTTTATCATAGGTTCCATCCGGGTTAACAAATCCCATTAGGTTTACTTCTGTTAAATTACATACTCCACGGTCTCTTAATAGAATTTCAAAGCAAGGATTTCCACCTTGTACATCCGGACGTCTTCTTTGCATTTCTTCAAAGTTTGCAAAGGCAGGTTCACCGGAGATTTTTAATTTGTTAAAATGTTGATGCAGTTCTTCCCTTGTTGGTTTTTTATTATAAATAACTGTATTATTGGAAAGTGAACGATTTAAAATCTGTTTGTTTTCAATCCAGTTACCGTTATCATCCTGATAATAGAGGTTGGTTTTTGCATTCAATACCTCTTCCTCATCATGGTCACAAAGAATGATTTCTGCACTTCGTCTAACACCGCCGGATACAACATTTTCAGCAATAATGGTTGCTATATCCAGACAATCGATAGGTTTAATAGCCTGCCATTGCTGCTGATTTGCCTTTCTCTTTTCTTTAAATAAACGATCTATCTTAATAAACATCTGCTTGATATTATTGTGACCGGATGCATATCCGCCAAATGTTTTCAATCTTTCTCCTTCAGGTCTTACGTTATTATAATTAATAAAAATGTATTCAACCCCAACATATTGTTTTGAGGATAATATGTCAAAGAACATGTCAATGGCGCTGGACCATCCAAACTTGCTGTCACCAATTTCAAGTTCAATGGCATTGTTGTTGATTAATTTTAATTCTGTATATTCTTTACGTTGTTTTACCGGCACTGCATCGTAGGACTTATGGATAATTTCAATTTTACTGTTTATCTTAGGTAGTTTTGTTACATATTTTCTTTGAACAGATAAGCCAACGCCGGTTCCAAGCATCAATACAAAAAATATCTCCGAGAATTTCTTTAAGCTGTCTATTGTAACAAAGCTGCAGTTAAAGTTACTTAATGGATACAAATAGGATGCTCTGCTTCCTGCTACCCAGAGAGACCTTCCGGATGGGAATAGCTTCAAATGATACATTAAATCATAGATTTCTTCTGCTTCTCTTGTCAGACTATGCATTAACATTTCCGTTACATAGATACCTTGTCTTCTCATAGCATCCAATTGTAATCCCACGTTGAATTCTACAACCCTGTAACAAGTTTCCCACCAATATTCTCTCCGTCTTTCTTCCGGTATGGGTCTGCTATATGTACGGTAATACACAAACTTTCCAAGTTCTGTTGGGAATGGATCTGGTTTATGCTTGTATTTTGCAATAAATTCACTGGATAAGAATTTACCACTCTCTTTATTTTCACGACTTCTAAATAGTTTACGCTGAGCCTTGTATTCCGCATAAGAATCAGCAACCTCATCCATATTTTCTAAAAATAATTCTTTCACCACTTGCCGTTCAACATCTTCTACACGCATGCCATTTACATGGTTTTCTTCAATTTTGGCTGCAATTTTCTCTGCAATTTCTTTATCCTCAAGGCCCACAGAAATCATTGCTTTCATTATTGCATTAGCAATTCTGCTCCTATCAAAGGTTGTCTTCTTTCCATTCCTTTTGATGATTTCTTTCTTCATCCATTTACCCCTCGCCTTTCTCTTTTAAATTATTAGATAATCCTATTGCTTAAAAGGATTTTAATCATTCACAATATTGGGTGTGTTACGCTGAGGGTTTGCAAGCAGGCTTGTATTTCCTCATTACGTTTGTATTATATCATATTTTTAGAAAATGTCCACTACATATAGTTATTATTTTTTTACATTCACAATATATTGTACTTGCAACTATATACAAATATGTTTTCTATATCAATAATTTTCAAAACATGTTATAATATATTATGAGAAAATTCATGCCAAAATATTGATTCTTTTCCATTATTAATAAAGAATATTTTAGCTGTATAAGCATATAACATATGCATGAAATCTCATTCTATAATAAAAATGATAAGAATTCAGGAGGTGCAGTGACATGAATAATTTTACATTTTATAGCCCAACTTATTTTGTGTTTGGCAAAGGGCAGGAAGAAAGTGCCGGCCATTATGTGAAACGCTTTGGTGGTACTAAAGTACTGCTTCATTATGGCAGCGGGTCAGTAATCCGCTCAGGATTATTAGACAGGGTAAAAAAATCTTTGAATGAAGAAGGCCTTTCCTATCTTGAATTAGGAGGTGTAAAACCAAATCCAAGAAGCGGCCTGGTATATGAAGGAATTGAACTTTGTAAGAAAAATGATGTTGACTTTATACTTGCTATCGGCGGAGGAAGTGTCATTGATTCTGCAAAGGCTATTGCTGCTGGAGCAAAATACGAGGGTGACTTCTGGGACTTCTATGTTGATACCCCCATTAAAGATGCCTTAAAAGTTGGAACTATACTTACTATTGCTGCTGCCGGCAGTGAGGGTTCCGGAGATTCAGTTATTACCAAAGAAGAAGGTATGCTAAAAAGAGGTGCCAGCAGTGAATGTTTTCGTCCTGCTTTCTCTATTCTTAATCCGGAATTAACACAAACTCTACCAGCATATCAAACTGCATGCGGAGCGGCGGATATAATGGCACATGTATTTGAACGATATTTCACCAATACACAGGATGTTGAGGTAACGGACCGTTTATGCGAAGCTATCCTGTTAACTATGATAAAAGAAGTTCCAAAAGCAATAAAAAATCCCAATGATTACGAGGCAAGAGCTAACATTATGTGGGCAGGAATGGTTGCTCATAATAATATCGTAGGGGTAGGCCGCGAACAGGATTGGGCAAGTCATAGTATTGAACACGAACTATCTGCATTATATGACTGCGCTCACGGTGCTGGATTAGCAGTAATCTTTCCTGCCTGGATGAAGTTTGTAATGCACCATGACATTAACCGTTTTGCTCAGGTAGCTGTGAGAGTATGGGATTGTAATATGGATTATGCCCATCCTAAAGTAACTGCTGCAGAAGGTATAGAACGCTTTAAGAATTTCCTGTCAGCTATAGGATTGCCGGTTAATTTTGAAGAACTGGAAGCTGATGCAAAAGATATTCCGGCCTTAGTTGATAAACTGGGACTTGGGGAAACTGAAACTTTAGGCAACTTTGTAAAGCTTACCAGCAAGGATGCGGAAGAAATTTACCGTATAGCAGCTGAGTAAAGTAATATTAATTAAGGGGCTGCTGCCTAAAATGCCAATATCCACAGGCAGTGGAAACAACTAAATAAACTGTTATTTCCACTGCCTACGGGTATAAGACATTCATCTGTCAACGCTTCTTAATTGGTTTCTAAACATTTCTCCGGATCAAGTTTTATGAGTTTCCAACTGCCAGATTTGTCTTTTATATATTGGGCTATCTCTATATCAGTGTCATTTGTTAACTGATAGAATTCTATCAGATATTCATTTCCATCTGTCCCCTTGAAACAAATCCTTTTTACATAACCGTCTTGTTTGGTTGGAAGTCTATCCTTTACTAATTTACACCAACCGCCGTATTTTATATCAATAACTGCTTCTGCAGCATAGGACCAGCCATGATATGGTGCACAAAGATAATTTTCTCTGTAGAATTCTATATTTGATATTTTATAATTACTTTTTTCTTTTACAATATCAATAAAACCATAGTAATAAGCAAAATAAGCTGCATTTTTCTCAGAACCTTCAATAGTCTCAATCTCTACAAAATATCGGATTATATCATTGGGATTATCCACTACTGGCACCTGCCTGTATTTAATCAAATTGATATGTAAGATATTCAAAAAGGTTTTTAAATATTCTTTATAGGACATATTTTCTTTATAAGAAGATGCCAAAAATTGATATGCTACAGGATAGGGTATTGTTTGGTACCCTAAGGTGCCGCAACCTGCATACTTTCCCTCCTGAACATTGGCTGCCTCCCGCATAATACTAAAATAATTGATGATAGTGTCCTCCGGTGACTTTATTAGATGTTCCTGTAAAATTATTTCAGATTCCTCCTTCTGGAAGTAAGGATCAAAAAAACTCATATTATAATTTCTATCATTAAGTACAGGTAAATTAGAAGGCCTAAAATATTTTTCCACATCTGTATACTGTCTTATATCAGTATCCTCACCAACCTCCAAAGTTTGAACACCAAGCTTACCTCCCATAACCATTTTGGCAGAATTCATACAATAATATTGATACAAAACTCTTAAAAATGCCGTGATTATTAGAAAAGATATAAGGTAAGTAAAAATCTTTTTCTTATTCACCACCACTAATTTCAAGTGCAAACCTCATTATGAAATCTATTAATAAAATATATGAAATAAAAGAAAATTAAACACCTCTTACACTTTGGGTATAAACAGGACCTTCTTGATTATGGGTAATGCTCTAAGACATATCCACTCTTTCGAAGGTCCATATAAACTTTATTAAATAAGGTATCTACTCATTTATTCTTAGATTAGGTTCATCTAATCTTCAAATTCAAATCCTTTATTGGCAAACACATTTAAGCAGGCATCAACTACAGAGGGATCATATTTTATTCCCCTGTTTTGGGTAATTTCCTCCAAGGCTTTTTCCAGACCCAGTGCCGGACGATAGGGCCGGTGGTAGGCCATAGCTTCTACAACGTCGGCCACGGTGATAATACGGGCACCAAGGATAATATCTTCTCCTTTTAGCCCTAGTGGGTAACCGCTGCCATCCATTTTTTCATGATGCTGTAATATGTATTCTGCAATTGGCCAAGGATAATTGGTGTCTTTTATGATATCATAGCCAGCCTGGCTATGCCCTTTTATTATTTCAAATTCCAGATAATTTAATAATCCCGGCTTACTTAGTATTTCAGAAGGTATATTTATTTTACCTATATCATGGATGGTGGCTGCAATAAATATTCCCTCTGCTTCATCATTAGATAACCCCAATTCTTTTGCAATTGCAGTTGATAATTGTGCCACCTTTCTTTGATGGCCTGCTGTATAAGGGTCTCGCATTTCAACCACATTGGATAAGGAGGCTACCGTTTGATTTAGCAGAGTACGCATTTTACTCAGATTATATTCCAATTGTTTGGCAGTCTTATCCCTTTCTGCTCTTGCCCTAAGAGATATGATTCCATAAGTAAGATCGGAAGCCATCTCTGTTAATATTATTACTTCCTCATCGTCAAAAACATCTTCCTGATTAGAACCAATGCCTAATACACCAAAGGGTTCTTCATCACCGTTTAAAAGAGGGAAAGATATCAAAGACTTACCGCCGATTTTCATGATTTCCTCTCTCCATGGTGCAAAGGTTTCATCTTCTGCAATACTTCTTGTGATTACCGTTTTGCAGGTTTTAACAACCCTGCCAAAAGGCCCATTACCTAAAACCGGATGGTTAACCTGAATCTTAATATCTTTAAGATAAGTTTCTATATTGCCTGCATGGGCTACCGGATAAATAGTACGCATCTCATCGTTAGCCACATAACCTACCCAGGCCATATAATAGCCTCCAACTTCTATGATCTTTTCACACACGGTCTGAACCAGTTCCATTTCATCTGCGGCATGGATCATCGCCATATTACAGGCACTTATGGCCTGTAATGCCCTCTTAACCTGATACAATTCTGATACATCATATAAAGTAATAACGGTGCTTTCGGTTTCCGGAATCAGATTGGCGTTTATTATAAGAGTATATACCTTCCCTAAGGGGTTTCGGTATTTAGTAATATATTTTGAAAAGATTGCTGCAAACTCTTCTGTATTTTTAATATGCTCTACATTTTTATTATTGAAATAATCGGCCCATTTCTTTCCTATTAACTCTTCTTTGGACACACCAAAAATATTTACACATTCAGCATTTACCTTTGATATTGTGTTATCCTTTTCAATGATTACTTTTGCAGTACCGGTACTGTTAAAAATCGTCCGATAATAATTTTCAGATTCTTTCAAAGCCTCCACCATATCCTTGCGGATAAATGCATTGGATAAAATATGGGCTATGGATTGAAATAGTAATACATCTTCTTCTTGAAAGTCTGGTATCTCTTTTAATAAATAAAAGTCTAACAAACCAATGAATTTATTATTGTACTTTAAGGGCAGCAATAAAAAGCTCTGGATACCATTAGAAATTAATAATTCTTTATCAATCCAGGAATAGTCTTGTAAGGATAGAAGATTCCTAACTAAAAAATAGTCCTTCTTATTTAACTCTTCTCTTAGGTTTCCTAAGGTATCTTTGCTATGATATTCAAGCATAGACCCCTTTAGTTTAACACCTGATGTTATCCATTCATCTACATATACAATTTCTTTTTCATTCTCGGAACATAATGCAATACGTACTCCGTCAAAATCAGAATATGTACAGATATATTCTAAAACTGTTTTTATCTTTACTTCACTTTCAGACTCAATATTCTCCAATAATTTAAAAATATCAAGTAATAGCTTTTGCCCATCTATTTGTTTCTTGTATTTCCTCAACAATATATTATCAGTAAGATTATTCATATAAACACCGCCTGCCTCTATTATTTTTTATTATCACAAAGAATACTTTGCGAGTAACTCCATGACTTGAGGCACCTCGCAAGGATATCCCTAAATACAGAAGGAATGCACAGCTGCTCCTAAAATATGAAATATCCTTCGTCAATGATTCATTTCTTACCTTGTATACATTATACCAAATATTTTAGCGAAATGTGGCAATTCTTAAAATATTTTATTATATTTTCGTATTTTATAGGAGGATAGTTATTATCTATGAGTTTTTCTTTTCCACGACGAAAGTACCTTCCAAAATGCATTTCAAGATACTATCATGCCATATACT
Source organism: Anaerocolumna sp. (assembly GCF_032079385.1). Taxonomy (NCBI): domain Bacteria; kingdom Bacillati; phylum Bacillota; class Clostridia; order Lachnospirales; family Lachnospiraceae; genus Anaerocolumna; species Anaerocolumna sp. Next base: position 81,271 of record NZ_DAMAUC010000006.1, on the reverse strand, counting down.
TTGAATTTTCATTTTCAAATGCTATAATAGAAACATAATATAATACAGAGAAAGGAAAGACAGATTTATAAAATCTGCATTGAAAGCCCAATGAAAACGGAAGTATATTTAGTAAGACACGGAGAAACTGAATGGAATAAACTTGGAAGATTCCAAGGTTGTACGGATTTGGAATTATCAGAGGAAGGTATCAAACAGGCACAATGTTTAAAAGAGCGGTTTCAAGGCAATTTTGATTATATCTTTTCCAGTCCTTTAAAAAGAGCTTTTCACACTGCCTCCATCATTTGTGAAGATAGTGAAATGAAACCTATTATTGTTGATGAAATTACTGAAATTAATTTCGGGTCATGGGAAGGGTTAACTCTGAAAGATATTAAAGAAAAATATCCGGAAGATTTTCATGCCTGGAGAACCGACGAATTAAACGGACCTATTACTGGTGGGGAGTTAAGTACTAAAAACGCCTCTATCCGTGCAAAGAATGCTATATATGACTTAGTAAATAAATATCAAGGCAGTAAGATTGTTGTTGTGGCACACGGCGGTATTATTAAAGCCGGTTTAATCGGTCTTTTTAACTGGAGAATGAACATGTACCGAAGTTTAAATTTAAATAATACGGCAGTAACACATTTAGTCTTTAAAGACAGCTCTTATCCAGTTATTATGAGTTTTAATGATACAGGACATCTGGAAAAGTAATTCTCACTTACTAATTAATTTATAAAATTTATGAATGAGAAAATTACCTATTTCCTGTGAACATACTTTGCAACAAATTTTGTTATTTTATATCAATTTATAAATATAAATATAGAATTTAGTTCTATTTACAACTTCTTCATATTGCCTATACCATACTTTTGTTATATAATGGCAGTAATGTGAAAAAACAAGATTTTTCCCACAGCAAATTTGTGCTAATGCCCAAATTCAAAGTATTCCACAGGAATGAAGATTATTATAAAATATGAGGTGAGCTAGATGACTACTGTTGAAATTCGCACACAAACAATGTATTCCCAATTGAGTAATTCAGAGAAATTAGTGGCAGATTATATTTTAAAAAACAGGGAGAATATCTTTCGCTATCCACTCGCTAAACTTGCAGAACAATCCGGCACCAGCCAGGGTGCTTGGGTTCGATTTTGTAAATCAATTGGGTTTGATGGTATGAAGGATTTAAAGAAGTCCCTTTTTGTAGAAATGAATGATACCATAGCAGAAAATGGTACACCTGCTCCCCAGTTACAATTTACGGATATCAAAGATCATTCCACATTTAGCTCGATGGCTGAAAATGTCTGTTATAGCAGTATTCAGGCAATTGAAGCTACTCTGAAATTATTTGACGAAGAAATGTTAAAAAAAATTGTAAATAAAATTATTCATGCCAGAACAATACGTTTGTTTGGTGTTGGTGCATCTGGATTGGTAGCAGGTGATTTATTTCATAAGTTACTTCGCATTGGCTATAATGTGACCTTTTGTCAGGACACTCATGTCAGCTTAACCTATGCTTCCACACTTACAGAAGAAGATGTTGCAATATTATTTTCAAACTCCGGAGAAACTACAGAAATTATTGAACTATTAGAAATTGCACAAAAAAACAAAGCCACTACAATTGCAATCACCAAGTTTGGAAAAAGCAATTTAGCTTTGAATTCAGATTTCGTACTATATACCAGTTCACCGGAAATCTACAAAAGGAGCGGTGCTATGAGTTCCCGTATTGCACAGTTAATTTTAAATGATATTTTATTTACTGCAATTGCTAATAGAGATTATGAAAATGTTGAGGAGTTACTGGAAGTCAGTTATGAATCTTGCAGTTCTCACCGTTTATCAGACTAAATAAATGATTCCAATTTCTTCAACTTCTATTTGCGAAATGGTTTATAGCCCAGTATTAACAAATATAAATTATGTTTTATGATTGAGAGGATTGGATGACTTATGAATAAAGAAATTTTAAGATTGCCATTGTATACTTTGATTGCCGGCTTTATACTGGGAATTATTAACCTTATTACCATTCGTATATTAATAAGAGGAACCAACGAATGGACTTTAGAAATGGGGAAAACAGTATTTTATATAGAATTAATTCTAAGTATTATTGCCTTTGTCTTCATTGGTATTTTATTGCGCCAAAAATATAACAGAACTGATTTTTTTAAATCTGCCACACTATTAGTAATCTATTCTGCTGTTGTCTTCATATTAGAACAAATTATGCAATATTGGGGTTTTTACAGCATGATAAACTCCTACCTTTATCTGCCTGTATCAATATTTACTGTTATTACATCACTGGTAGCAAGAATTAGCAATCTTGAACATATCAAATGGCTGCATGTCATTCCATCCATATTTGCACCATATTTGTTTTTACTTTTTTCAAAAAATCCTTCAGAAAATACCGCAAAATAAGCAGTACTCATGACAACATTGTGATTTTGATATATAAAATAAACAATCCCTATACGAATAAAAACGCGGACTATGCCTATTCTAAAACTGCATACTCCGCGTATCATTTACAAATTCGTTTTAATAAAATACACCTTATTCATAAATATGATATTTCACTTTTCTGTGTTTAAATTCTTCTTCTTCCTTCTTCCACTGTTCGTATACCTCTTTTGCGGAAAAATCCTGGGTTCTAATGTAGTCGCTTCCTGTATTGTAATCAATCATGGGCTTTCCTTTTTCAGAAAAGGCAGGTAAGAACTGAAACTTTTCTCCGGACATTCTTTTGATTTCTTCCAGCAAATGCAGCCCTGTTTTTACTGCACAGAAGGTTCGGCGATTGGTTACATGAAGCTGAATACCTCTGCATAATTCATTGACGTGTTTTGAAAAGGTCGGAGTAAAATATGCCGGTCGAAAAGCAACTCCCTCCAGTTTCAAATCATTCATAACCTCTGCTAACCTACCAGCATTAAGCCATGGAGCACCTACGAACTCAAAAGGTTTTGCTGTGCCTCTGCCCTCAGAAATATTGGTCCCTTCAAAAATACAAGTAGCGTTATAAACAAACGCAGTATCTACTGTAGGCATATTAGGAGAAGGCAGAATCCAAGCTAAGTTAGTATCTTCATAAAACATGCTTCTGGTCCACCCTTCCATAGGGATTACCTTTAAATCACATTGAATATGGAATTCCTTATTAAAGAATTCTGCCAATTCACCAATGGTTAATCCGTATCGATAAGTAATGGGATGTAATCCTACAAAGGAAGTAAATCTTTCCTGAATCATATTTCCCTCCACACTCTCCCCCCCAATGGGATTAGGTCTGTCAAAAAGAACAAAGGTCTTTCCAAACTGGGCACAGCCTTGCATACAATAAGACATAGTGTATAAATAGGTATATAATCTGGAACCTACATCTTGAATGTCCATTGCCAATATATCTATATCTTCCAGCATTTCTTTAGATGGTTTCTTATTCTTACCGTATAAAGTAATGACAGGCAAAGAGGTACTTTCATCTACATAATTCTCCACTGTCTCTCCAGCTTGTATATCCCCTCTTACTCCATGCTCAGGGGAAAATAATCGTACTAAATTCACTTTTCTATGTAAAATATCAATAGTGCTTTCTAATTCACTATTTACTCCCGTTGGATTCGTAATCAATCCAACCCTTTTTCCTTCAAATAAGTACATATATTTATCAATTTGGTCTATACCCAGTTTCATCTTAACCTCGATTCCGGCGCCTTAGCGTCTTTTTATTATTGATAGCATCCGGATAAAAAACATAACTTTTTAACCTTCTGTCAACAACTTTGCAGCTAAAATGACTGCACCATAAGCAGCGTCTTTCTTAGGTTTTATAATAGATACTTTAGGAAATTCCATTTTCATTCCTGCCGTAAACTTCTCAAATATATTCTGATTGTTTAATAGTACACTTCCTGCTGCCGCAACCGTACAATTTTCTTTCATATGGGAAAGAACTGGTCTAGTCAAGTCTATCAATCCATTTATACATTTATTCATAATAGGCAGCGCCGCTATGTCCTGCAATCGATATGCTTCATCTATAAGAATAGAAAGCTTTGCTATCTCTTTTTTGCTATGCTTTGGATTATAAACATAACGGATTAATTCTTCTATGGATTGTATATGGAGATATTCATAGACCAATTTTGTAAGAACTGTATCTTCTGCTCTTTTGTCATAGGCCCTGACTACCGCCGAAAGAATATCCCTTCCTATGGCATAGCCGCTTCCTTCGTCATCAATAAGATAACCAAAGCCACCGGTACGATAGGTATTTCCACACTGGTCTTTACCATAACATATAGATCCGGTACCAGCGATTACTATCACTCCTTCTGTTTGCAAAAGAGCACCTGTCAGCGCAGTTTCGTGATCACCAACAATTTCTGCGGGACAAGTATATCCAAAATGGCTGATATTTTCTTTCATATATTCAGTAACTAAAGGGTTGCTGATTCCAGCTGTACCAATACATATTCCTCTGCAGTTATTTTTTTTATACCCCTTCTCCTCCAGGATATGAAAGATACCTTGAATATTCTGATCGACTTCCTCTTTCCTGGCACCATTATAGTTAATGGCACCTGCTGTAAGTTCTTCCAGAATATTTTGGCTTCTATCTGCAATTAAGACTTTGGTCTTTGTTCCACCGCCATCCATTCCTATTACATATTCTGACACAGTACTTCCTCCTTATTACAGCTTAACCAATTATTTGCCATAGTTTCTGTTTCTTACAAGGATATTTTACCCATAACTACCGGCTTACAAGCTCCGGTAACTGATGGTATATTATTGTATTTACCAGCAATGGTACAATCCGCTAACATAGCAAAAGCAACTGCTTCTTTTGCATCACTGCTGAATCCAATATCCTCCTGTATAAGAACTTCCATATTCAATGGTTCCATACGTTGTTTTATCTTTGTTACTAAGGTGTGATTATAGCTGCCTCCACCTCCAATAATAAATTGAAAGTCAGCGCTTCTCTTACTCTCTTTTTCCATAATAAATTGCCTGTAAGAGTCTTCTATGGACCATGCGGTAAATTCCGTTACTGTAGCAAGGGCATCCTCCATACTGATATTTTGTTCCAGCATCTTTTGGAACAACTTCATGCAATACTCTTTTCCAAACAATTCTCTTCCTGTGGATTTTGGTGGTTTCTTTGAAAAGTAACTATCCCTGCACATAGTATCCAGTAACTCCTTGTTCACCTGTCCCTTAGCTGCCGTCTTTCCACCTTCATCATAGCTTTTCTCCCCATTGGTAAATAAACTGATTAAGCCATCCATAATCATATTGCCAGGTCCCGTATCAAAAGCATATACTTCCTCCTGAGATCCGCCTTGGGGAAGAACTGTAATATTACCGATACCTCCGATATTCTGTAATAGAACTGTTTTATCTTCTCTTTTGTATAATAGATATTCTGTAAATGGCACTAAAGGAGCACCTTGCCCCCCTGCTGCCATATCAGCAACTCTAAAATCAGAAACACATGGGATACCGGTTCTTGCAGCAATGACTGCACCTTCTCCAATCTGCATGGTATAGGCAAAAGTGCAGGAGTCTTCTGGAGAATTAGAAGAAAGTCCCTTGGACTCCATAGGAAAAGTGCAAACCTCAGGATGATGAAAGATAGTTTGGCCGTGAGAACCTATGAAATCCACATCCTCTATTTTAAGGCCTGCTTTATGTACTACTGAGAATACCGCCTTGGCATAAAGTTCTCCAAGAAGTACATTCATATATCCCAACTGCTCTACATTAGCATGTTTAGTATCAAATAGAGAAATTATCATTTCCTTAACTTCTTCCGGAAAAGGATTGTTTTCAAAGGCAATTAACTTTACCTTTCCCTCCAAGGGATCCCCGGTGATTTCCACCAGTGCCCCGTCAATTCCATCCACGGAGGTGCCTGACATAAGTCCTACCACTCTTCTTGTATCCTTTAACCTGATATGTTCCAACATAAATACCTCTTTCTGTCCGGTTAGGACTCATTTATTATTGGTGCCCTTGCAGCGTTTCGTTAACCGGAATTAAATATCGTTGTTACTAATAATGTACGAACTACAATAATAATACCTGTTTATGAATACTTTTTAAATCTTTTGGATTCTTTATCAGGGGTAAACCAGCCTTAAAATTCGTCTTTCCATATGTATTTTATAGGTCCTTTTCCATTTTAATATTTAGTTGCATTAATGCCTTTTTTAAATATCCTTCATTCTCCAGCAATAATTTTTCAGCATCTTCTAATGAGTAACCGGATAAAATCATTAATATTGCCGTTTTGGTATTCTTATTCGACTTATCTAAATATTCTTTGGCTGTTTCATCATTTACTCCTGTAGTGGTTTTAATAATTCTTAACGCTCTATCATTAAGTTTATGGTTGGTAGCCTTTAAATCAACCATCATGTTACCGTATACTTTTCCAAGTTTAATCATAGTTGAGGTGGTTAACATATTTAGCACAAGTTTTTGGGCAGTACCCGCTTTCATTCTTGTGGATCCGATAATAACCTCCGGTCCCACAACCGGAGCTATACATATGTCACTTATTGGCTTTAATTTACTTTCTTTATTATTCACAACTGCAATAGTTTTTGCACCTAATTCTTTCGCTTGCTTTAAGCCCCCAATTACATAAGGAGCACTTCCACTGGCTGTGATACCAATTACTACATCCCCCTCTTTAATATTACACTCAATAATCTGCTGCCTTCCCAAATCTGCATTATCTTCACAACCTTCAACAGCAGTTCTTAGGGCCACATCACCTCCGGCAATATATCCTTGTATTAATTCAGGAACCGTGCCAAAAGTAGGCGGACATTCTGATGCATCTAATACCCCTAATCTTCCGGAAGTACCTGCTCCGATATAAACCATCTTGCCACCATTTTTTAAAGATTCATAAAGAATATCCACGGCTTTGATGATATTAGGCATTTCTTCTTTTACGGCAAAAGGAACGCCACAATCTTCCTGATTGATTAATTCCAAAATTTCGCCGGTACTGCATTCATCAATATTCTTAGTATTTTGGTTTACCTTTTCTGTTACCAGGTTTGATAAATAATCATTCATAATAATCCCACATTTCCAGATGATATTACATTAAATTATTTGCAATTCAGCGCTTCGCTACAAGTATAATTTAGTAATATATTCTAATCTCTTTTAATTTATTTTAACTAACATATTATGTAATGTCAAGAGAAATTGTAATTTTATTTCTATTTATATTTTTACTTATGTAATTTTATTTCATGTTATTACTCTATATTTTTACTTGCTAATACTCTTAAAATCAGACCGAAAAAAGCTGCTACATACTTTAGATGCAACAGCTTTAAATCATAGTAATTCTTCTTTTCTATTTTATATAATCTTTATTTTATTTCCTTTAAAATTAATTCGTCTAAACTTCTTTTTGGAACGTGATGAACTTGATTTTCATCTCTCCAATATTTAATATCTCCATCTTCTTTTACAGTTTCCAACACTACTTCTTCTTTTGGATATCCCAGTGCAATTACAATAGCAATATCATAATCATCACTTACCTGAAGAGCCTCCGTTAATTTATCCTTGTGAAAACTTGCAATCATACAGCCACCAAGACCCTGTTCAGTTGCTCCTAATAAGATGCTCTGTCCACAGATTCCTTCATCAGGGGTGGGAATTTTGTTAATATTCTTATCCCTCAGCATAATTACATAGCCAGTAGGACGTTCTTCTGGAATTGGACCCGGCCATTCTTTTAGATAACCTGCCCATAATAAATGCTCAAATACTTTTGCATTTACTTCCGGTTCACAGACCAATATATATTTTAAAGGCTGTTTGTTACCCATACTTGGTGACATTCTTGCCAAATCAACCAATTCTCTTAATTGGTCCATTGTAATAGCCTTCTCACCATAAAAACGTCTGTAAGAACGGTTTTTCTTAATAATATCTTTTAACATATATATATCCCTCCTAAGTTTATTAGAATCAGAAAAATCTTCTGATTATTATTAAATTAACAAAAATACCCCATGTTTTCATTTTATATTAATAATATAAATACATTATTATTTTTCATTCATAGTCTTTTCCAACTCTATAGGAAATTTTTTAAAATATAACCAAAAACCAATTGGAATTAGTAATAAACTGATCCATTGGGAGGTGGATATTCCAAAGAAAACACCTCTTACAACATCTCCGCGGAAAAATTCTATATTAAACCGGGCTATACTATAAAAAATTAAATAAACTCCAATTACTCTGCCTGATTTCCTCTTGTTTCTCCCATAAATAAAAAGCACAATACATCCAAGGAAATTAATACCGCTGCTGATAAGCTGAATCGGCAATAAAGCCACTCCATTTGGTGCCGCCTGGGAATACCTGAAAATCACATGGAACAGTCCATCATATTCTATCCCGTAACAGCATCCGGCAGTAAAACATCCAATCCTTCCAAATCCATGTATAAGAGGTATGGAAGGAGCAATTAAATCCAATAAATTAATAAAATTTATTTTATATTGTTTACTGTATACATAGAACCCAAGAAAAGCACCAATCAGCCCTCCATAAAACACCAATCCCCCGAACAGAATATGTAATAACAATTTAGGATTTGCAATTAGTAGATCTTTATTTCTTATTAAATCGGGCATGATGGTAATTATAAAAAGCAATTTTGCTCCCAACAGCAAACCGATACCTGCATAACAAGAAGAGAATATTACATCTTCTTTGCTAATATGATAGATCTTCCTGCGGTAAATGGCAGCCAGTACACCAAAAAAGATACCGATTACTCCCATTAAACCGTATAAGCTTATTTCTCTTCCTAAAACTTCTATTGTAGGCAGCATTTTTTCCTCCGATATATCCCTATTCTATACTAACAAAAGGGCTATTGCAAGACCATTGCAGCAGCCCCTTTATAACATTCGATTTAAAATCTATAGAAATAACGTAAATTGCTAACAATTCCTCCGACGCACAAGGCACAAGCAATAAAGGAAAGTGCACATAATGCCAGACCAATAATGCAAAGTATTACACCGGCTTTAGCCGTTCCATTTTCAGGTGATTCTTTCTGTACTTGTATACCAAGAACAAGACCGATAATTGCTAAAATTATACCTACAAAAGCATACATATTAAAGAATATAAAGACTAAACTTATGATGCCAAGTACTAACGAAGCCGTAGCTTTGTTATTGTTTTGATTCTCCATAGCGAACCCCTTCCCTATTAAGATACTTTACTAACAAATCATTGACGAAATAATGATTTTTGTCCATTATTGCCGACTTTTGTCTGTATTAAAATACTACCAAAAGATACCATGTAAGTCAATATGATTTTCTACGGAGCATTTTTCTTTCAAATAACATTACCCACTTACGGAGCTCTTCAAATTTATGGCATCTCATAAATATATTATGAAGAATGAAATATAATTATTCTATTATCCCCCTAATGTAACATCTTGTTTGTCATACCATTCCAATGCTCTTTCAAAATGTTTGCTTTGAAAATCAGGCCACATTTCTTCTACTACATAAAAATCAGAATATACAGACTGTATTGGTAAAAAACCTGATAATCTCCTCATATTACCCCATCGAATAATTAAATCGATTCTGGATATATCCGAAGAATGCAGCTTGTCCTGTACAGAATACTTCCTATCGGAAGAGTCCAGAATATGCTCAATATCCCATTCCCAACCATAATTAACGAGGAAATTCACTTTAATTCCTCCACCATTCATATCTGTCCTTTTCGTATAGGGTAAAAGTTCTTTGGGAAAACTTTGCGACTGGGTATTACCTACTACTAACAAGGAAGAACCTTCCGATGAAATAATACGAACAGCATCCACACATGCCTTTTTAAAAGCCTCCTGCTGTACCACCGGTCTTTTGCAATTGTCCGTTGTAAATCCATAATAAGTTATTTCCTTAATTCCTGCTTTTTTAGCAAGCCTTAAAACCTCCAGTCCGGGATCTAATCCATAATCATATCCATCTTCTTTTTTAAACCCGTTATTTAATGCCCATCTTCTATTGCCATCTGGGATTATCCCAATATGATTCGGTATTCTCAAAATAACACATCCTTTCTCCTAAAATTTTACCCATAAAACAAAAATTATACATAATAAAATGTGGTTAAGAAATGTCATTTTGAGAACACAGATTCAGTATAGTTGAATTCATGTTTAAAGAAATTTTAGCTTCATATAGACCTATAGAAATAGTTACTGAATTATCATATTAACCTCTTATAAATGCAGTCTAAGTATATTCTGGAAATCAGAATATTTCTGGAGCTTAGCTTCAGAAAATCCGGCATTTACTTATTATCTGAATAATTTACTTTGTTTCTAAATGCCAATTGTTTGATTATTTGAATATTACTTTTGCTTCTGAATTCCGGCATTATCCTATTATTGAAATTCCTTTTGTTTCTGAATTCCGGCATTATCTTATTATTTGAATTACTTTTGTTTCTGAATTCTGGTATCATCTTAATATTTGAATTATTTTTGTTTCAGAATCATAGGCCATGTTTCTTTTATGGGATAAATATAGGATGCACCCATAACTATTTTAGATAGTTTTATAAAGATTCTTTCTTTCAAAAGATTTCTTTTATTCATGGCCGTGCATCCTATATTTTTGTTGCTATTTAATTGATTCTAATATTATTCTTTTTTAATACTTCCAAATATAAGCTAAGCTTTTATCTTTTCATTGCTTTTTGTTTACGGGTAATTAATATTATAGCAGTTAATAGAATAACTGCTGCCACACCAATTACAACAACTATTCCTGTAATACTAGTTTCTTTTAAAGAGCTGCTTACTGGATCTGCTTTTGCAGAAATCAGTTTGGCATCTTCAATTATATCATTTTCAACTACCTTATCCGCTGTTTCATTATTAGCTGAAGTATTTTCGGCTATAGCTTCTTCCTCATTCACAGAAGTAATTTGTATGGTCATCTTATCCTCTTCCAGATTATCATCAACAGGAGCTGCTGGCTGATCAGTGGTTACACCTGCTGCTGGACTGGATATAGATGAATCCGGGGAATCCGGTGCGGTGTATAACATATTTATCTCACCTTCCACAATATCCATTTGCTCTTTACCCAAATTATTATTCAGATAATCTACAAATGCTTCTTCATAAGGTGAAATACCAACTTCTACCCCATCTCCCACAACTCCGGTATGGGTTACTACAAACCCCATCTTCTCAATTTCATCTACATGATCTTTGATTTTGTCTTTCCAGCAATTCCTTATTCTCTTCGGCTGCTCCTTTATACGCGGGAGTACTTTTTTCGGTATTTCCGCTGGTACCGCCACCTGATGTATATGCAGCTCCTGTAAAGAATAAGGAGAAACAAGCTCCTAATAGTAAAGCTTTTATCATCTTTGTTTTAGTCATAATATTCTGCCTCCATTCATTTCTAGTTGGTTTACAAATATTAGACGGAGGAAAATATAAATTAGTTCCATTGCATATAGTCATCTGATGATAATGATTGTTCTCTTTGCCTGCATCAACAAATAAATATCTCAATTTAGTTCAAAAAGTACTTCGAATGCGAACCCGCTAGCTCCCAACAGTTATAAATTACGTTTCCTTGCAAAAATGTTGCAAAATATTATTAACCGATTGCTCCGGTGACTGTTCAGAGGTGTCCAGCCATAAACCGATTTTGGGCGTATCTTTCATAAAATCTGTATACAAATCTTCAACTGTAAAGCCACTGTAACCAATTTTTCCTCTTGATTTCTCCCGTTCTTTTATTACCTCTACATTTGGACATAAAACAATTACGTGAATGGGATAACCCTTGAACTGTTCTATTATATGGGATAACTCTGCTCCGTAATAATTGTCCTGCAAAACCACAGAAAAACTATTATCATAATACATCTTTGCCGCATTTACAGCCAGACAGTAACGAAGATATAATTGGCGGATTGCTTCTTCAGTGGGCTGGGCAGACATTTCTTCACGGCCGGATACAATCATACGGCGAAATACATCTCCACGCAAATGAACTCCTTTTTCCATTTTAGATGCAAGAAGTTCCCCTACCGTTGATTTCCCCGAAGCTATAACACCTGTAATTAAGTAGATTGCTCTTTCCATATAAAGTGCCTCCGTTCTTCAGGACTTATATTCATTCTTCATATAATAAAACATATATTGCTGTACAATTCCATTAAAACCTTTATAAGTATTTGTATCAAAAGATCCACCATAGTATGTATCAACCACACGTTGTATCCACACATCAATAGGAAATGCATCAATTCTGTGCATACCATAGAGTGCCACACAATTAGCTACCTTTTCTCCCACACCGGAAAGCTTTTTTAGCTCAAGAATTGCATCTTCACGGGTCATTTGCTTTATATGTCCCAGATTAATGGTGCCGTCTGCTATGGTTTTTGCTGTACTTAGAATATATTTATCCCGGTATCCTAATGCCAAACCTTGCAAATCTTCTATGCTTTGCTCTGCTATTACTTCTGGAGAAGGGAAAGTATAATACTCTTTACCTTCAAGGTTTTTCTTTTCCCCAAACTTCACACAAAGTTTTTCGATAGTTGACTTAATAGCAGGTATTGATTTTCTTTGAGAAATAATAAAACTCACAATGGTTTCCCATAAATCTTGTTTTAATATACGGATGCCTTCCCCGTATTCCACTGCTTTTTTTAAGAAATCATCCTCACTGTTATGTATAGAATGAACTACATTACCATAATCATAATTTAAGTCAAAATAATCTGCCCACAATGATTCAAAGTCTTCATTCTCACATTTAAAGTCTACCTGGTTATTATCCAATTGCTCTATTTCCAAATATTTATTATAAGCTACCACGCTATAAGTATTCTTACCAATATTGTTCATACGGAAACATTGTCCACTATCAGCTATTTGCTGAACATTAAAATGGACTATATTCTTTATCATGATATCCTCGATTCTAGCGCTTTAGCGCATCTTAATAACAACAACATAAATCTATCGGATTTTATTATAAGCTATATTTCTTCTTTTGTCATGAAAATAATTCTCTATTTTCTATACCCGACTTACGTATCTAAACTCGGATAGAAAGGGAATCGGCCAGAGAGCATGGCGAAATAAAGAAGTTAACGACCCCTTTCCAAGATTCATCGGGATTAATTAAAAGGGATTAGTTAAAAGGGATTAGTTAAAGTATGAATGAATCTTGATTTTTGATATTGAATAAGATAGAATTATTAAAATATTAAAATTACTGCAGGGTAAACGTCTTTTGTTCATTCTATCAATCCTTTGTAGGAATGACTCTCAGACGTTTTATTATTTTTATAAGAAAGAGGTATCTATATGTTTAGAGAAATGCGCCGCAAAAAACAAAATTTAACTTTAGAGGAATGTATTGCTGTTCTTAATAATGGAACCTCCGGTGTACTGGCTGTATCCGGAGATAATGATTATCCCTATGCAGTTCCTCTTAGTTATGTATATTATGATTCCAAAATCATTTTTCATTGTGCTGCTACCGGTTATAAGTTGGATGCTATTGCAAGAAATAATAAAGTATCCTTTTGCGTTATTGATCAGGATAATGTGATACCGGAAGAATATACTACCTATTTCCGAAGTGTCATTGCCTTTGGAAAAGCACGTATTTTAGAAGGAGAAACAGAAAAGAGAAGTGCTCTTGAAAAATTAGCTGAAAGATATTCACCTAACCACGAACAGGGACGTTTGCAGGAAATTGATAAAGCATTCAAGCAGGTATGTCTTGTAGAATTAGCCATTGAGCATATGACTGGTAAAGAAGCCATAGAACTGGTTAAAAGAAAGCGGCCGCAAAACGATTAATTAATCATATAGCCAACATTTTGTAAGTGGTTACAGCACAAACAATTAGTTAATCATATAACCAACATTCTGTAAGTGGTTGTAGCACAAACAATTAGTTAATCATATATTTTTAAGGGATTCCCGCACAATTCCTTATGAATTTAAGCCAGTTCATACCTTTAAATTGTTGTGTGTTTTTGTAATACATATGTTGATAATATAATTATTAAAGCCAGCTTAGCCCTACACTTACAATATTGATATGCTCCCCCTTGTGGCAGACAGTTTAAATAATCAACTATTCACCATAAGAAGGAGCATATCATATACATTAATTCTATAAACGTCAGGCAAAGTGCCCTTATTTCATCATTAACTTGTTTTTACATTGTTCTAAATTATTATTCTTTGCTTGTCATAAGTTTGTGTACTATACTTGTTACTTTCATTAAATCCTCTACAGTGGTGTATTCATTACAAGAATGTACCTGATTCATAGCACAAGCAATTACAATACCGTTTATGCCATGGCGGAAGAAATTATTGTTATCGCTTCCTCCAAATGTTCTATCCAGCTGAAATGGAATGTTTAATTCATTACATACCTTTTCATATCTTTTAATTACTCTGTGATCATCCTTTACTGCATAAGCATATTGTCCGATGATAATATCAACTTCACAGTTTCCTCCAAGTTCCTTAATGGTTTCTGTAAATATATTTTTTATATTTTCTGCCTGTTCTAATGCTTTTTCATGATTTGTGCTTCTAACCTCTCCTTGTATCTTGCAGGAATCCGGTACAATATTGGTTGCCAATCCTCCTGCTATAATACCAATATTAGCAGTTGTTTCTTCGTCAATACGTCCAAGTTTTAGCTTACTGATTACTTTTGATGCCAGAACAATTGCATTTAACCCCAATTCTGGAGCAAATCCTGCATGGGAAGCTTTTCCCTTAATTTCTGCTTCTACTTTTATAATGGAGGGTGCTATGTGGGCTGCTCCTCCGATAGGGCCGGATAAATCCAGTACGTATGCCTCTTTTGACTTTATCTTTGAGTAATCAAATACTTCGCTTCCTCTTAGATAGGGTTCTTCCGCAATAGTGAACAAAACTTCAATTGCCCTATGTGGTGTATTATTTTCTTTCAAGGAACGGATTGATTCCAATATAGCCACAATACCGCTAAGGTCATCGGCTCCTAATACGGTGGTACCGTCACTTTCTATTCTTCCGCCTTCTTTTAATACTGCTCTTTTGCCTATAGCAGGTGCTACTGTATCCATATGAGCTGAAAAAAGAAGGGGTTCTCCCTCCATGGTTCCCTCTAAATATCCATATAAATTGCCGCATTCACTATTATATATTTCACCTGCATTATCTTCATATACTTCAAAACCCAATTCTTCCAAATAACCTTTTAATACATCTGCCATTTTTCTTTCGTGAAAAGATGGAGAATCAATAGATACTAATTTACAAAATTCATTTACCAGTCTTTTTTCGTTCAACTATACCTCTCCTTCCAAAATCAAAAACATATATTTTTTTATTTATTCTATCTTATCATAACTGTTATATTATGAAAATACTATCTTTTATGTTTATTTTTTGAACAATCTTTTATGTTTCTTTCTGAACACTTATTTAAATATAAAGTTCGGTATTTCTCTTACTTTATATTTATTATCCTCCAAGATTTTACACTATCTTTAGAATATTAAAGTAACATTGGTTTTAATTCCTTCACTTGCCAGAACTTTAGTTGCTTTTAATCCTTCTACTGTCATAGGAATCTTAACCACCATATTGGGGCGATTCTTCGCGATTTCTCTTCCTTCTGCAATCATACCTTCTGCGTCTACGGTAGTAGCCTTAACTTCGCCACTGATTGGTCCGTCAACAATGGAAGCAATTTCTTTTATAACTTCAGAAAAATTTCTTCCTTCTTTTGCAATTAGAGATGGATTGGTAGTTACCCCGCAAATAACTCCCATATCATTTGCCTTTTTCAATAACATAAAACAACTACAATATATCGTTATGTAATATACCTATTAAGAAGACAAATATACTCCAAATTAATACCTCATAAACTATAAAAACTGGGCAGCTAATAAATCTTTTAGCTGCCCTAATTAATTATCATTTTTAATTCTTTATCATTTGATTTCATTCTTTGTCTTTTGATTTCATTCTTTATCATTTGATTTACATATTCAAATAATTTCTATTTACTTTACCGCTCTTTATTTTTATCTATTTATAAGTATCCCTTATAATGAATTCATAATTCTTTCTCTTCCATGAAAAGTAGCATAATATCGAATTCCTACTTCTTTTAATAAAGCCTCTACTTTATCATAAGAATATCCCAAATGTTCTGATTTATGGGCATCAGAACCAATGGTTATCAACTCCCCGCCCAGTTCTTTATAGCGAACCAATGTAGAATATTGAGGATTAGGAGCACCAAGGCCATATCGGTATCCAGCGGCATTTACTTCCAATGCCTTGCCCTGGTATATGATATGCTTTAATATTTCATCTAAAACATCCCCGTATTCCGAGTAGGAATAGTTATTAAAAAGCAATACTTTATTTCTCTCTGGATTCTCTTTTATCTCTTGATACCGGATAATGTAGTCTAAATGTCCTAATGTGTCATACTTATTATAATTTTGAATATTCTCCAATATTTTTTCAAAATACATCATAGTGCCCTGGTATGGTGTTCTACCTTCCCAGTAATCTGAAAAATAGGGGTCTAAATTATTATAAAGGTGAGTAGAACCAATGATAAAATCAAAATTATACTGGTTTGCCAGTTCTTCGTAGCGGTCTCCAATTTCAGGTACCAGACCGAATTCTACACCTTTATAAATATTGATTTTCCCACTATATTTTTCTTGCATTTCTTTTATTTTTTTAAAATATTCTTCAATAGAAAAGTTAAATTCACCATATTCCTTCGGATAATCTAAATCCATATGTTCCGTAAAACATATCTCTTCCAGTCCAAGTTCTATTGCTTTCTCAATCTGCGATTCCATGGGGGTTTCACTGTCGCTTGAAAAAGATGAATGTAAATGATAGTCTGCCTTTATCACAACTGCCTCTTTTCTATAACGTTATACGTTATCCATTTTAACCCTATGTGTTTCAAGTCTTATCTTATGTTAAAATAAACATGTATAGTATAGGAAAGCCATTATATATGCCTTTAAAAGTTGCTCCTGATACTTTACTTTCCTTATTGTAGTGCGGTCTTAATACTACTTATTTATTGCTGCATATTTCTTTTACTTGTTTCACTAATTCCTTTACACCAGCACTAATTTTTTCTAAATCTTCATCTAAGGGTGAACCCAGGAATTCTACAGGCTCAATAAAATCCCAATTCATATTTAGTTTTGTTAGGATTTCATCCAATTCCTTTTGTGCCCCTCCTGACCAGCCATAGGAACCAAAACGGAAGGCTTTTCTGTTATAAACTTTCTTCTTGCCCAGTTCTTCCAAAACTGCACCCATTGGAGGAAACATTTTAAATTCATAGGTTGGCATAGCTAAGATTATACCGGTGGAAGTCCAAGCCGAGGTAAGAACGGTTCCCCAGGAGTCTTTTGGTACTTCATGAACGTGAACAACAATATCTTCTTTCTCCAAAGCCTTAACTGCATGCGCTACCGCTTTTCCGGTCATCCCATACATAGAGCCCCATATTAAAGTAATTTCTTCTCTTGCAGGACCTTTGGAACAATCTGTATATTCAGAATATGCTTTAAAAACTTTCTCCGGATTTCTCCACATAAGGCCATGTCCCGGGGCCACAATTTTAACTGGAAGTTCACTGCATTTTGCAGTTGCTTTTTTGGTCTGAAGAGAGAAGGTGGCCAATACATTAGAATAATAACGAATGGTTTCTTGTTCATAAGTTCTTTGCTCTTCTTTGCTTAATTCATCTTCATATCTTCTATCATCTATTATTTTTCCAAAAGAACCAAATGCATCACAAGAGAACAGCGTACCGGTTAACGTATCAAATGTAGCAATGGTATCCGGCCAATGAACATTAGGAATATCTATAAAGTTAAGAATATGACCATTGCCTAAGTCCAAGGTATCCCCTTCACTAACGCATATAAAATTATCATCTTGTCCATAAAATGCATCCAGTAACATTTTTGCTTTCTTACTACCTACTACTTTAAAGTCAGTATTTATTTTCTTAAAGCTTTCAATCCAGCCGGAATGATCCGGTTCCATATGATTCACAATTAAATACTCAATGGATTCAGGAGCAATGTTCATTTGTTCCAGCAATGCATATAGGTTTTCGGGAACCCCGTCCCATCCGCAAACACCATCTACAATTGCTGTCTTTTCACCTTTTATAATATATGAATTTAGAGAAACGCCTTTGGGTATCTCCCATAAGCCCTCAAATAATATATCTTCCACATTAACAGAAAGTTGATATATTCCTTCTGCTATTTTCATAGGTTTCATAATCATTCCTCCTCTTAAAATGTATAAAATTTAGTCTCATAATTTAAACGAAATTATTTTACCAGTAATAGTACCTTTCGTCAATTATAATTGGGTATGTCCTACCCCTTTTATGTCGGATTTTTCTTATCCTTTTTATAGCTTTTTATTATTAATTTTTATTGCCGGATTTTTAACACCTTCCTAATATTTAACTATGTTCATTGTGACTACATCACAGAAAAAACTTTCATATTGATATATAGTATACTCATATCTTAAATAAATAAATGTATTTCAAAAATAACAATCCAATATCTTTTAAATTGAAAGGAGCAACATAATGAGCAAGATACTTCATATAACAAAGGATAATTTTGAAACTGAGGTAATTAAATCCGATAAGCCTGTATTATTAGACTTTTGGGCATCCTGGTGCGGTCCATGCAGAATGGTCTCTCCCATTGTTGATCAAATTGCAGATGAAAATTCATCTATTAAAGTAGGTAAAATAAATATAGATGAAGAAAGTGAGCTTGCACAGGCTTTTAAAGTAATGTCAATACCAACCCTAGTGGCATTAAAAGATGGCAAGGTTATTAATTCAAGCATTGGTGTTCAGCCAAAGCAAAAAATATTAAAACTATTAGCAGAATAACCCTGTTATTCGTTAAAATCAGATTACCAAATAATCTAGAAGTTTTCCCAAACCTTTAATTGTTAAGTCATTCTGAGAGTTTATAAGGATACGGAGCCTCCAAAATGTTTTACTCCCCCCCCCAATCTTTACTGCTCTTAGAATGACTTTACATAATTAAAGCCTTCAGTTTCTTTTTGTCGGCTATCTTAACTCCTCCTCTGGATAATTCAACGATTCCTTCCCCTTGAAAATACTTTAACATACGTGATACAACTTCTCTGGCACTGCCAACATATTTTGCAATTTGTTCATGGGTAAGTTCAATTACATCAGATCCTGTTCTTGCAGCTTCATCCGAAAGGAATATTGCGAGCCTTTTGTCAAAACTCATAAAAAGAATTTGTTCCATAGCCCACATTACATCTGAAAACCGGTCGATTACTAATTTTTGAGTATAATTTTCCGCATAAATGTTCTTATTACATAACTGCTGATAATATTTTGACTCAATTACCAATAAATCACATTCTGATTCTGCATCTATATAAACATCAAAGGTAATATTATCTAAAATACAGGAAGCTGATAATATACATATATCTCCGTCCGATAGCCGGTATAAAGTTACTTCCTTCCCTTCATCCGATAACATATATACTCTGATGTCACCTTTTCGTATTAATAGAACTCCAATACAATCCATGGATCCGCTATGAATTGGGCTGCCTTTTTCATATCGAACAGGGAATATATGATTTAGTAAAAACTTTTTTTCACCCTTATCTAATTTACTACAAAAAGGAAGGGTCTTTTCAATATATTTTATATCTTCGTCATTTAACATAATATCACTCCGTTCTAAATCATACTAGTTTCCATGGCATAAATCCTCTGCCAGCAGAAAATTCAAAGCCTCAAGTCATAGTGCAGGTATTATCATACACTATGATTATATACATAAAATTATCTTTTTACAACTGTTCTGATGAATATAAAATTATCATTAAGGATGCTTCCCTATATATTTTATAGACTTTAATAAATATGGTGGAATTTACCTTTCATCCGCTGTATAATTAAACAGTATCGGCAATTACACAAAATTAAGAATTAAAGAAATTTACACTGTGATTTACGAATATGGGAGGGGCTAATATATGAGAAATGATACAGGATTATTTATCCGTAATTATTGCAGCAAGAAAAGGTGAATGTCCTTACGAATAAAACAAAAATAAACCTTCAAGAGAGGAATATATATTACCTGCTCTTGAAGGTTTCATTAATTAAGTAAAGCACTTATTTACTATTTATTTTCTGTCTTCCATAATCCATGTAAATTACAGTATTCATAAGTAGCAATCAGTTTTTCGCCGCTTAATTCAAAAGTTGCCTTTGGCTTATCGTCCGGGCTTAAATATTTCATCTGTAAGCCTTTATCTGTTTCGATATAAATCCATTGGATGTAATGTTCAGGAGTCATAGGATGCTCAACGCTTCCGATTTCTACTGTCACTGTATTGCCGTCAACTGTTACAACTGGTAAATGTTTTTCCGTAGCAGCTTCTGTTGTATTGGCTGTAAGTTCATTCATTTCTTGACCACAGCAAACTAATGGTGCTCCAGATTCATGGATTAATGTTACCAGATTACCGCATTGTTTACAAATAAAAAACTTTGGTTCTTTTTTCATATTCTCTTCAATCCTTTCATTTTTAAAATTTTGTTTTTTCATACTCTATTCTGTATTACAATTAAAACATATACTAAAGGTTAGCACTTTACTAATTTATTATTAGTAATTTTGTGCTAATATTTTAAAGTATGCCTGTGGATGATCACAGATTGGACATTTTTCAGGTGCTTTCTTACCAACATGGATATGTCCGCAATTAGCACACTGCCAAATAGTTTCTCCATCCCTGGAAAATACAATTCCTTCTTCCACATTTTCCAATAACTTTCTGTATCTTTCTTCATGCTCTTTTTCAATTTTTGCTACGCCTTCAAACAGGTATGCAATTTTGTCAAAACCTTCTTCTCTTGCTTCCTTTGCAAAGTTAGCATACATGTCAGTCCATTCATAGTGCTCACCTGCTGCTGCATCTAAAAGATTTTCACTGGTGCTTCCAATGCCGTCATGAAGTAATTTAAACCAAATCTTAGCATGTTCCTTTTCATTATTAGCAGTTTCTAAAAAGAGTTCAGCAATATGTTCGTATCCTTCTTTTTTAGCTTTGGAAGCATAATATGTATATTTGTTTCTTGCTTCCGATTCACCTGCGAAGGCAGTTTTTAAATTTGCTTCTGTTTTTGATCCTTTTAATTCTTTCATGTTCATCCTTCTTTCTCTTCATTTGCTTATTAATTGATTTGGTTTTTAAAAAAGAGAGTAAGTATACAAAATGCTTACTCTCTTAAATATTAAATTTATAGCTCTACAAATGCTTCTTTCTCTAAACCGCATACTGGGCAAACCCAGTCTTCTGGGACATCTTCCCAAGGTGTGCCTGGAGCAATTCCGTTATCCGGATCACCTACTTCAGGATCGTATACATAACCACAAGGGCATTCATACTTTTTCATAATTTGCACCTCCAAATTTATCGTTCTTATTTATTTTTTATCTTTATTACCAACAATATCTTGTAAAGATATTGTAATTATAGCAAAACTAGTAATTAAATTCAATATAAATTTTATAAAATTTCTGATAACAATTTAAAATTATAATAGTTATCTATTATGAATTTATAAATATAACTATTTATATACATTAGGACAATTAGACTATTTATTATCTGAATCAGTGAATTTTTGAATTCTAGACATCATATTTTTGTTGAAATTATCCACTTTTCTATTATATTCTTCATCCATAAATTTAGAAGCAAGTAAAAAATCTGCCGTAGCAAGATTATTAGCAATAGGAATATCATATACAACAGCAATTCTAAGTAATGCTTTCACATCTGGATCATGAGGTTGTGATTCTAATGGATCCCATAAGAATATTACAAAGTCAATGTTCCCTTCTACAATTCTGCAGCCAATTTGCTGATCTCCGCCCAGAGGGCCACTGTTATACCCCTTTACCGGAAGTCCGGTCTTTTCAGATATAAGTCTTGCTGTGGTACCAGTTCCACATAAAAAATGATTTTTTAAAATATCTTTATTCTTTTCCGCCCATTCTGCCAATTCCTTCTTCTTTCCGTCATGAGCTATTAAAGCAATATGCTTCTTTTTATCAATCTTAAAATAAATGTAATCATCTAACAGCATATGTTTCCTCCTGTCCTTTTCTTATTATTGTATAAATCAATTTTGGAAAATACCAGCTAATAATGGATAAGTATACCACCACAGACAAAGTATGATTTTATCTATCTCCGATAATAATATCATAGATGATTTGTTTATAAAAAGCAATTATAAAAGTGTAAAATATATTCTTTCATGATAATTTTAAGTTTGCTTTTTTCTTCCTAGGTAAACTGAATTTTTATTCGTTTTTTTATATGAATTTTATATTTTTTTTCTTGTCAATTCAATATATTATGTGATAGAATAAAACAACTATTATCACTTACCAGATCATTTGCAAATATTTCTATTTTAACTTATTACTTAGGTGGAATATTGAAGTTTTTTATCGGATCTTGTGTAATTATATACTTTGCCTTTTATTTTTATTCGCTTCTTTAATTCCGCCCATCATTTTACACTTTTCTTTCTGATGCTTGCAAACATATTGAGATAATCTTCTATCTCGATTCTCAACTAATTCATTATATTTATGTTTTAGACAAGACAAAAAGGAGGTAATTATGAACAGCAATCCATTTTCAAACATTACGCCAGATATATTAGAACTAACAGAATTATGTAAAAAGAACAGTAATATCAATCCTGAACTTTATTCTAAGTACGATGTAAAAAGAGGACTTAGAGATGTAAGCGGTAAAGGTGTATTAACAGGGTTAACTGAAATTGCAGAAGTTCGTTCCTATACTATTGTTGATTCAGAATTAGTGCCATGTGAAGGTAAATTATTTTACCGCGGAATTGATGTGGAAGAAATTGTAGATGGTTTTATTAGTGAAAATCGTTTTGGATTTGAGGAAGTTACATATCTTTTACTCTTTGGCCAATTGCCGGATAAGAATGAACTTCAGAAATTCACAACCTTATTAGGTGATTATCGTTCCTTACCAACTTCATTTGTTCGGGATATCATAATGAAAGCTCCTAGTCCGGACATGATGAATACTTTAGCAAGAAGTGTTTTAACTTTATATTCCTATGATGATAAAGCAGATGATATATCCATCCCTAATGTTTTAAGGCAGTCCTTACAATTGATATCCTTATTCCCCTTATTATCTGTATACGGCTATCAGGCATTTAAACATTATCATGATGGGCAAAGCTTATTTATTCATACTCCTGAGCCTAACCTCTCTACTGCCGAAATGATTTTACATTTATTAAGACCGGATAGTAAATATACACCTTTAGAAGCTAAAATCTTAGACGTAGCTTTAGTGCTGCATGCAGAACATGGCGGCGGTAATAACTCAACTTTTACAACACACGTGGTTACATCTACAGGCACGGATACCTATTCTTCTGTTGCAGCTTCTTTAGGTTCCTTGAAAGGTCCTAAACATGGCGGTGCTAATATAAAAGTAGTAAAGATGTTCGAAGATATGAAGGAAAAAGTAAGCGATTGGACAGACGATGACGAAATATCCAATTACTTAACCGCTTTACTCCATAAAGAAGCTTTTGATAAAGCAGGGTTAATCTATGGTATGGGCCATGCAGTTTATTCCATATCTGACCCAAGAGCAAATGTTTTAAAATCATTTGTTGAAAAACTAGCAAAAGAAAAAGGTAAAGAAAAAGAATATGATTTATATAGCAAAGTGGAAAGACTTGCAGCTGAAACAATTGCAAGAGAACGTCAAATATATAAAGGCGTCAGCGCTAATATAGACTTTTACAGCGGCTTCGTATACAGTATGCTGGATCTTCCTATTGAACTGTATACCCCAATCTTCGCCATTGCTCGTATATCCGGCTGGAGCGCCCATCGTGTTGAAGAACTTATTAATGCAGGAAAGATTATTAGACCTGCTTATAAGAGTGTGGCAGCCCCAAGAGAATATGTGCCTATAACAGATAGATAATAGTAAGGTTAATCTGTAGATTACAAAACAATTATAAGAAGTGATAATGAAATGCTACTGTTAAAAATCTTCGATTAAATTTAGTCATACCAAATTTTAATCGAAGATTTTCATTTCTACATAAGAATAGATCAATAAAAGAAAAATTGAGCCATATTATCGTTATAAAAGGATAATCTTCGTAACACTTTGAAAGGTTTTGCAATAATCAATGACCATAGGCCAATAAAATTTCGCTTATTACACCTAATAAATCAGGAGACAATCCCAATGCCTGTAAATCACCTAATTTATAAGCAACCGATTCTTTTGAAGTAACAATATGATATATATCAGCTTTAAGGTTAAATTCAATCTGCATCTTATCTAATAAAGAAAAAGTTCTATCTTCTATTGGATTTTCAGCCAATATTCCACCTTGTTTAAATTCAACTTTTACTTCGGATTCTACTTTACAAGCCGGTAATATTATGGTTAGTGTATTTTTATCAAACTCATATGTTTTTGTATGTTCTACTGGATATCCATTCAAACATACCTGAATATCATTCGTATCTTTGATCCCTGTAAATCTTAAAGTATACTTTCTCTCTGCCGGTAAAAGGCTTGTACACCCTTTTGCCCCATGTATGGTAAATGTACAGTTTTCCTTCCAGTCTAATTCCATTAAAGTGGTTGCAAATTCTTTCTCTTTGTATCCAAAAGTCTCTCCGTCATCTTCATATAATTCAAATCTGCCATCAGCCCCGACAAATACCCTGATATCCAAATTAGCCGGATTACCTGTATGATTGGATTTCGCCTCTTCCAATTCTGCCATGGGAACGATGGCACCTGCTTTTGCTAAAACAGGAATATTCTCCAGGTCGCGATAAAAAGTAAACTTACGGTTTCCTTCATAAATAGTGCCCTCAAAGAAATCAAAATAAATTCCCTTTGGCAGCCATCCACAAGCTTTTCCCTCACCAACTTCTTTAATAATGGGTGTTGTTATAGGAACAACAATTAATTCCGTTCCAAAATAATATTCATTGGGTACTTGATAGGCATTCCAATCATTAGGATTCTGGTAGTACATAGGCTGTACTAAGGGTAACCCCTCTTTATGTGATAAATAGTTCATGGCATACAGATACGGAATCAATTGATGACGTAAACGTAAATACCTGCTCATGATTTGGTGGGATACAGGATGAAATCTCCAAGGCTCTTTACTGTTAAATTCATTTTTAGAACTATGAAGCCTCATAATAGGTGAAAATACTCCAAACTGGAACCATCTGGTTTCTAACTCATCGTCTTTTTTCCCATTCATATGACCGCCAATATCATGGCTCCACCAACCATAACCTACATTGGACGCATTTGCTGTAAAATAAGGCTGAAAATCAAGGGATTCCCAGCTAATAACCGTGTCACCGGAAAACCCAATGGGATACCTGTGACTTCCTACCCCTGCATATCTGGAAAGAATCAAAGGACGTTTTCCTTTTCTCCCATTATCTAAATAATGATAATGATTTAATACCCATAAAGGATCCAATCCTTCTATTTTTGTACTTAACCCCTGCTGCCAATCAATCCACCAAAAGTCCACTCCCATATCTTCATTAGGGTGATGGATATGTTTTAAATAGGCCTCTATAAATTTAGGGTCTGCCCCATCAAAATTAACTTTCTCTTCTTTTTCTATGTTTACGCCCATTTCTTTTGCTATAGCTTCATATCCATCTTCAAAAGCACGAACACCTTCTGCCGGATGCACATTCAGAGTCACCTTCATTCCCCTATTATGAAGCCAATCCATAAATCTCTCCGGGTTCGGAAATAACTCTTTATTCCAGGTATAACCCGTCCATCCGCTCCCATATTTTTCTTCTATATTAACTAAATGCCAATCCATATCAATAACTGCTACAGATAAAGGAATTCCTTCCTCCCTAAATCTCTCCATTAATTCTTTATAACTGTCTTCTGTATATTCATAATACCTGCTCCACCAATTCCCCAGTGCGAACCTTGGCAAAAGCGGTGTCATTCCACATAATTGATAGAATTCTTTCAAGCATAGTAAATAATCTTTTCCATAACCCAAGTAATAAAGGTCAATATTTCCTTTCTTTCTTGGCTCCAACCATCCGTCTTCGGTTAGAAGCAGGGAATGGCTGTCATCATAAATGGAGTATCCAGCTGTTGACATTAATCCGCTTTCTAAGGGTATGGCTCCATCCGCTTCGTCCAATGTACGTGCCGTTCCCCCAAGCATTTCTTTTCTTTGCGATAAATCATCACCATAGTGCCACACATTACCCCAATTGGTTACGTTACTCCTGCTGTGAACACATAAACCATAGGATGAAAATGGCTTTTTATCATAAATTACATGAACATAATCTGTAAGAATCTCTAAAGAATCCTCTTTCTCAATCACCTGGAATGGATATAGTTCAAATTCACGGTTTAGTACTGTCTGAGATGCCTTGTCTTCAAATTCCCCGCTCTCACTGTATTCCATCCGTATCATATGAGGTGTCAATACACAAAAACGATAATTTTCCCCTTGAATGATACTTTTGGGATTACAGATTGGTGATGTTTGTATTTTATATAAATCCTGCATGTTTTTCCTCCATAATTTTATAAAAATTATATATTCTAATGAATTGTATCGAATGTTTTTGGTTTATCGTTAAACTAACAATATCATATCACTGCAATAATGTATTGTCAATATCCTCTTGATATTCCTCTAATTACTCCTTATAATAGAATACAAGATAATTTGCAAAACAGACTACTACAGTAAAATGTATGCCTTCATTGAATTTTTGTAAAAATTATTATAAATATAATCTATGTAATTTATTATAGTTCGCTCATATATATTTAGATTAACGTTAAACTTGGAGGTACCTATGGTCACACTAAAAGACATAGCTGCGGAAGCTGGTGTAAGCATTATGACAGTATCAAATGTAATTAATGGTAAAACAGCTAAAGTTTCAGAAGAAAACAGAAGAAAAATCAATGAGCTTATTGAAAAATATCACTATGTTCCCAATCTTTCAGCAAGGAGCCTTTCAGCCAAGTCCTCCAAAATTATTGGAGTCATCATACCTACTTTTGATACAGAAAATAATATATTTACCAATCCTTACATTAGTGAATTATTCGGAGTCATAGAACATGCCGTAAGAAAAGAGCAGTACTACACCATGGTTTTGTCCGTAAAAACCGCCAATGATATTACAACTGCCCTGAAGAACTGGAACGTGGATGGTGCTATATTTTTGATGCCCCATTATGATAAAATAGTTGATAAAATTCAGAAAGAAAGCCGAACTCCAATGGTTTTCATAGACAGTTATTCTACAAATAAATCTATTATGAAAGTAACCTTAAATGATTTTAAAGGTGGGTATATTGCAACTAAATATTTGATAGCCAATGGTCATAAGAAAATTGCCTATGCCGGTTCCTGTTATCCGGATAATACCATTATGCTCCAAAGGCTTGGGGGATATAAAAAGGCTTTAGAGGAAGCCGGCATCCCCTTTGATGAACAAAGAATCATCTGTGCAAATGCCAACTACGAAGGTGGTCTTAAGGCAGGGAGAGATATCAGCAACCATCACTATGATGTTACCGCCGTATTCTCTGCAGCAGATATTATGGCAATTGGTATTATGGAAAGCTGCAAACTAAATGGTCTGATCATTCCAAATGACTTATCTATCATTGGTTATGATAATTTAATGCCCAGCCTCTACGTTTCTCCAAAATTAACTACCATCTCTCAGAATATTTTATTAAAAGGTGAAACTGCGGTGGAGCTGCTTATGGATTCCATGAAAAGTGAAGGAGAACATATTAAATCAGCTACTTTAGATGTGGAGATTGTTGAAAGACAATCGGTGCAAAAATATATCAGTTAAAGATAATGATACATTCTGGGTATAATGAGATGAAAAATATCTTCACACCGGAAAGATTAGAGAATAAAACCCACTGAAACTTCATTGTAATAGCCTTCATTATTTTGAAATGCCACAAAACGAGAAGAATCACCCTCTACCTAAATAAAAAAGAGTTGCTGTAAAATATAAATTATCCTACTGAAAGATAATTCATTAAAGTCTAATTCTATGCCCGAATCTCAGCTTTAGAATGACACTTTTGCAGCAACTCTCTGTATTACATATTTCGAAATCTTTCATAGCGTTCCGCTATAATTTCTTCCTTTGTTTTTTCATTATATCGTTTTACAAATTCGATTATTTTTTCTCTCATAGTTTCCGCAACCGTGTGAATATTATCAACACATAAGGGTTCTATCTCCGGAATTACATGTTCAATAATATCCATATTCTTTAAGTCATCTGCAGTAATTTTCATTACTTCTGCTGCTTCATCGGCTCTTTTACTGTCCTTCCATAGTATAGAGGCAAAACCTTCCGGTGAGAGAATGGAATAGGTAGAATTCTCAAGCATCCAGACTTCATCAGCTACTCCTAAAGCAAGGGCGCCGCCACTACCCCCTTCACCAATTACAATAGCTAAAATAGGTACTTTTAATCCGGACATTTCAAAGAGATTTCTTGCAATAGCCTCTCCCTGTCCTCTTTCTTCTGCTTCTATGCCGCAAAAGGCACCCGGTGTATCAATAAAGCATATAACAGGACGATTGAATTTTTCTGCCTGCTTCATTAAACGAAGGGCTTTACGGTATCCCTCGGGACATGGCATTCCATAATTTCTTTTCTTATTTTCTTTCAGATTGCGTCCTTTTTGCTGTCCGATTACAGTAAATGAAATATCCTCTATGGCTGCAAGCCCGCCCACAACCGCACCATCGTCACGGCATAAACGATCTCCATGTAACTCCATAAATTTATTAAATATGGCACCGATATAGTCAAGACTGGTTGGGCGTTCTTGTCCTCTGGCTATTTGAACACGGTCCCATGCTGTTAACTCATTTGCCATAATAACCTCTATTCCGGCGCTTCAGCGCCATTAATAATAACTGTGATTTGTGTATAACACAAATTGTTGGTTGAAAAACTTTGTTTTTACATACCTTCGCTTCCAGTGCTTTAACGCTTTTTAGCTTTTAATTAGAATTGACAAGGTCTGTTTTAATTTACTTCTCTTTACAATTTTATCAATAAATCCATGCTCTAATAAGAATTCCGCTCTTTGAAACCCTTCCGGAAGTTTTTGCCCTATGGTTTGTTCAATCACTCTAGGTCCTGCAAAGCCAATAAGCGCTCCCGGTTCAGCCAGGATAATATCCCCCAGCATTGCAAAACTTGCCATAACGCCTCCTGTTGTAGGATCGGTTAATACGGGTACATATAAAAGTCCTGCTTCATCGTGTTTTTTAAGAGCTTGGGAAGTTTTGGCCATTTGCATAAGAGATACGATTCCTTCTTGCATTCTGGCTCCACCGGAACAACAGAATAGAATTAAGGGAAGTTTCTTTTCGGTAGCTCCTTCAATTAAACCGGTTATCTTCTCTCCAACTACTTTCCCCATACTTCCCATTAAGAAATCAGAGGACATAACACCTATGGCTACATCTGTTCCATTAATAGCTCCAATGCCGGTTATGACTGCTTCGTCCAGATTCGTTACCGTTTTTACATGTTCTAACTTCTGTTTATATCCCGGGAAGTTTAAAGGATCACTGATTGGCAATTCCACATTCCATTCTATAAAACTTCCTTTATCCAATACCATACTTAATCTTTCTCTGGGCGTTATTCTAAAGTAGCTCCCGCAGTTTGGACATATATAATAGTTGGAGACAACATCTTCTGCATACAGAATTTCGTTACATTTTACACATTTTTGAAATAAACCATCCGGTATTTGGGCTGAATCAAGCATCTTTTTTGACTGGGAAGATGTCTTTTTAAACATATCTTTTAACATGATTTCACTCCATTCTACTCATGTTTTATTTACTGCCTAATTACATTTTACTTCGGTTTAGGATTTCATTCATTTCCTTAAACACTGGGAATAACCCTTCATTTTAATGCATTACTTTTTCAATAATCTTTCAATAAATCCGGTATCTATGTTTCCTTCTCTAAAGTCCTTATTATTAATTAACTGATACTGAAAATCTATGTTTGTATCGATTCCCTCCATAACCAGTTCTCCTAATACACCACGCATCTTAGCTATGGCCTCTTCCCGATTGGAATCATGAACCATGACTTTAGCAATTAGCGAATCATAGGTTGCTGGAATGTTATATCCGGTATATAAGGCAGTATCAATACGAACGCCTTTACCGCCAGGCATATGAAATCCAGTAACTAACCCCGGTGAAGGTGTGAAATTCTTATAGGGATTTTCTGCATTGATTCTGCATTCAATTGCATGGCCTTGTATTTTAATATCTTCTTGCTTATAAGAAAGTTTTTCGCCATCGGCAATCTTAATTTGTTCTTTTATTAAATCAATTCCGGTAACCAGCTCTGTAACACCGTGTTCAACCTGGATTCTTGTATTCATCTCAATAAAGTAATAATGATTATTATCATCCAATAAAAATTCAATGGTACCTGCATTACAGTAATTAGCGGCTTTAGCAGCTTTTACAGCAGTTTCACCCATCTCTTTTCTAAGTCTGTCATCAATTGCAGGAGAAGGAGATTCTTCAATCATTTTTTGATGTCTTCTCTGTAAGGAACAATCTCTTTCCCCCAAATGTATTACATTTCCATAATTATCTGCTACTATTTGAAATTCTATATGTCTTGCCTTTGCAATATATTTTTCAATATACATAGTGTCATCACCAAAAGCATTTTTAGCTTCCTGCTTTGCTGTTTCAAAATGATGAACAAATTCTTCTTCTGATGTAACGATTCGCATGCCTTTACCACCGCCGCCGGCAGAAGCTTTGATCATAACTGGATATCCCATTTTGTCTGCAATCTCTTTACCATCTTTAGGAGAATAAACAGCTTCCTTGGTGCCTGGCACCACTGGTACACCTGCTTCCATCATGGTTTTTCTTGCTTCCGATTTGTTGCCCATCTTATCGATGACTTCACCGGTGGGACCAATGAAGGTAATGTTGCATTTTTGGCACAAATCTGCGAATTTACTATTTTCAGATAGAAAACCGAAACCGGGATGAATGGCATCTGCACCGGTTGCATAGGCTGCACTTAGAATACGGTCCATTCTTAAATAACTATCTTTGGCAGGAGTTGCTCCAACACACACGGTTTCATCTGCTAACTGAGCATGAAGGGCATCTTTATCCGCCTCCGAGCAAATAGCTACAGTGCCGATACCCATTTCTCTGCAGGCACGAATGATACGAACCGCTATTTCCCCTCGGTTGGCTATTAATACTTTCTTAATCATATACTATCCTCGATTCCTGCGCATTAGCGCCTTTTAATACCAATTACGCTATAGCAAAGACTAATTCTGCTTCAGCAAATATCTTATTTTCGTCATAAGCCTTAGCACTTGCAACCCCTATATTCCCTTTTTGCTTAATCAGTTCTACCTCTAGAGTTAATACGTCTCCCGGTACAATTTTATTCTTGAATTTTGCTTTATTAATTCCCCCAAAGTAAGCATTTTTGCCTTTATTGGCTTCCACAGATAAACAAATAACGGCTCCTACCTGAGATAATGCTTCAATAATAAGTACACCCGGCATAACCGGTTCATCAGGGAAATGGCCTGTAAAAAATGGTTCATTGTAAGTAACACATTTTCTGCCTACGGCTCGTTTACCAGGCTCTAATTCATCAATTCGGTCAATCAGCAAAAACGGACTTCTTTGTGGGATTATTTTTTGTATATCCATTACATTTAACATATATTTTTCTCCAATCTACAGCGGTTTTAAGCTGACTAAAGGTTGGCCATATTCAATCATATCTTTATTCTTTACTAAGATTTCTTCCACTACGCCATCATACTCCGATTCAATTTCATTCATTAATTTCATAGCTTCCACAATACCAATAATCTGACCTTTTTTTATTACATCGCCCACAGCTATATAAGGTTCACTTCCTTCTGATTTTGCTGTATAGAAGCTGCCTACCATAGGGGAAGATATCACCAGGTTATTGGCTTTGCATGAGCTTTCCGGTTGTTTTACCTCGAGGTTATTTTGTACCGATATATTTTCCGGAGTATCACGATTTACTTCGTTGTGATTAATCTGCAAAGATAATCTGCTGCCCTCTTCTTCATATTCAAAAGAAGTCAGATTTGATTCGGATACCGTTTTTATTAACTTGATTATATTCTCCATTTCCATAGTTAATTTCCTCCTAACCAACATACTTCTTAACTAATAAGCTTCCGTTATGCCCGCCAAAACCTAAAGAGTTGCTGATGGCATAATTCACTTCTTTTCCAGTTTCCGGTTCTTTCGTATAATTCAAATCCAGTTCTTCATCAGGAATCTGGTATCCAACGGTAGCATGGATATAATTTTCCATAACAGATTTGATACAGGTAATGAATTCTACAGCACCTGCGGCACCTAATAAATGTCCTGTCATGGATTTGGTCGAATTCACATTTAATTTATAGGCATGATCACCAAAGGCTTTCTTGATTGCTCTTGTTTCAAATAAATCGTTATGATGCGTACTTGTTCCATGAGCATTTATATAATTAACATCTTCCGGTTTAATACCTGCTTCATTAATTGCAAATAGCATTGCTCTTGCTGCACCGTCTCCGTCATCAGATGGAGATGTAATATGATAAGCATCGCAAGTTGCGCCATAGCCCACAAGTTCTGCTAGAATGTCAGCACCTCTTGCTACCGCATGTTCATAAGATTCCAATACCACTACGCCGGCGCCTTCACCCATAACAAATCCGCTTCGTTCTTTGTCAAAAGGAATGGAAGCTCTGGTTGGATCTGTTGCCGAAGTAAGGGCAGTTAAAGAACTAAATCCTGCTATTCCAAGGGGAGTGATGGCAGCTTCCGTACCGCCTGCAATCATTACATCCGCTTCATTACATTGAATATAGCGGTATGCATCTCCTATAGAATGAGTTCCTGTTGCACAAGCAGTTACAATGTTGGTGCATTTTCCTCTTAAACCATATGTTATAGCAACATTTCCGGCAGCCATATTAGAAATCATCATAGGTACTAAAAGTGTAGAAACTCTCCTAGGGCCTTTTTCCAATAATTTTTCATGGTCTTTTTCAATCGCCTGAAGACTTCCGATGCCGGAACCTACAGATACACCGATTCTTGTGGTGTCTTCTTTTTCTAAATCTAATTTCGCAGCTGCAATGGCCTGGCCGGCAGCTGCTACAGCAAACTGTGAGAATTTTTCCATTCTCTTTGCTGCTTTGGGATCCATGTATTGTGTAGGGTCAAAATCCTCCACCTGAGCGGCTAATTTTACTTTATATTCTGTTGTATCAAAATAAGTTAATGGCTTAATAGCTACCTTTTCTGCTTTAATGTTATTCCAAAATGTATCAATATCATTACCAATGGGAGAAATAATTCCCATACCTGTGATTACTACTCTTTTCATACTTTTACCCTCTTCCTGTTACATCTGCTGCAGTACAATACTATTTTACAGATGTGATACTGCCACCAAAAATAAGCTGAAAAAATCTTTTTGTGGCATTTTCTTATTTTTATTTTCCTTCAACCCACCAAATATAATCCGCTTAAACATCTCATTATGGAGGAAAATGTCCTTGGAAAGGTATAGCCCTCTATCTATGGAGCTGCTTTTCTCACTATTGCTTTCCTTCATATGTAGAACCCACTGCCCTACATTCCAAGACCGCCATCTACCTGAATAATCTGACCGGTTATATAAGATGCTTTGTCTGAAGCTAAAAACGCAATGGTTTCAGCGATATCCTCTACTTCTCCTAATCTTCTTAATGGTATCAATCCGGTTATCTTTTCTTTTAATTCATCCTTTAATACTGCTGTCATATCAGTATTAATATAGCCGGGAGCCACTGCGTTAACAGTAATTCCTCTGGAGCCTAACTCCTTAGCTAAGGATTTGGTTATACCGATAACCCCTGCTTTTGCAGCGCAGTAATTTGCCTGACCGGGATTACCAACTACACCGGATATAGAAGATATATTAATAATTCTGCCTTCTTTTTGTTTTAACATAATACGGGAGGCCTGTTTTAAACAATTGAATACACCTTTTAAATTAGTATTAATGACCGCATCAAATTCTTCCTCTGACATTTTCAAAATCAGATTATCCCTTGTAATTCCTGCATTATTTACTAAGATATCAATTCTTCCAAACTCCTTTGTAATGTCTGCAAACATTGTTTTTACCATATCAAAGTCAGCAACATCTGCCTGATATGCCACCGCAGTGCCTCCATTTTCTTTGATTTGATTTACTATTTCATCTGCTTTCTCCTTTGAGCCGCAGTAATTTACAACCACAATGGCACCATATCCTGCAAGGGTGAGAGCAATCGCCTTTCCGATTCCTCTGCTGGCACCGGTTACCAAAGCCACTTTATTCTTTAACATGATGGTACCTCCTGTAACTTCTCCAAATCACTTGTTTTTTCAATATTAATTACTTTACATGTTTTATCTATTTTTCTTACAAAGCCGGACAGGGTTTTTCCTGGACCAATTTCTATAAAGGTATCTACTCCATCCGCAATCATATTTTCAACGCTTTGCTGCCATTTTACAGATGAATAAACCTGTTTTCCTAAAAGTTTCTTTATGTTTTGATTATCCTTTATATATTCTGCATTTACATTTGCAACATAAGGTATAATGGGATTATGGATGGTAACTTCACTTAATACTTCATATAACTGTTCTCCTGCTCTCTTTAGCATAGGAGAATGAAAAGGTCCGCTTACATTAAGAGGGAGTACTCGTTTGGCTCCCTTTTCCTTTAATGCCTGACTTGCTTTTTCTACTGCCTCTTTCTCACCAGAAATTACCGTCTGACCAGGGCAATTATAATTTGCAACGATTACAGTTCCTTCTGTCTCTTCACATACCTTTTCAATGGTCTCATTATCTAAGCCAAGAACGGCTGCCATGCCGCCAATTCCAGGTTTTACAGCATCCTGCATTAACTTTCCTCTTTGGCGGACTACTTTAATTCCTTCTTCAAAAGTTATAGCACTGCTTGCCATCATGGCAGGATATTCACCAAGGCTTAACCCTGCACAAACATCCGGTTTAATACCTGATTTATTTACTTGCAGCAACATTGCCATACAAGTGGTGACCATAGCAATCTGTGTATATTCCGTTATGTTAATATTTTCATTTTCCTCAAAGCAAAGGGCTGCTATATCCATTCCTAATATGCTAGAGGCTTTTTCATATATTCCCTTGGAATCTTCAAAACTATCGTAAAAATCTTTTCCCATACCAACATATTGCGCCCCTTGGCCTGGAAAGATAAAAGCGATTTTTCCCATACTTATATTCTCCCTTAAGTTGTTTTCATATTTATGTCATTCCAGACGATGTTGAGTTAACTTCAACTAGAACAGATTATTTGATAATTATCTTATTCTTTCACATCCAACTTTTATAAAGATGTTTAGAATAATATTATAAAAAGAATTTAATGATTCTGCCCAGTCTCATTGACTAATTTATTTTTAAGAGTTTATCTGCCTCTTCTATTATTTCACTAATAATTTCTTTACAGGACTGTTCTTTGGATATCAGTCCGGCAATTTGCCCTGCCATAACGGAGCCGTTATTAATATCGCCTTCCATAACCGCTTTTCTTAAAGAACCAAGAGTTAAAAGCTCTAATTCTTCAAAGCTTTTTCCCTCTTGTTCTAACTTAGTATATTGTCTTGTCATCTGGTTCCTTATGGAACGTACCGGATGACCTGTAGATCTGCCAGTTACCGTTGAATCGATATCTTTGGACTGGATAAGACGTTTTTTATAATTAGAATGAACAATGGATTCATGGGAAACTACAAATCTGGTCCCGATTTGCCCTGCCTCCGCACCTAACATAAATACGGCTGCAAGACCCCTTCCATCACCAATTCCGCCGGCTGCAATAACCGGAATGCTCACTGCATCCACGATTTGAGGGATTAAAGCCATAGTGGTTAATTCTCCAATATGACCTCCTGCTTCACAACCTTCTGCTACTACAGCGTCTGCTCCATGCTTCTCCATTCTTTTTGCTAAGGCAACGGAAGCTATCACAGGAATTACTTTTATTCCTGCTTCTTTCCACATAGGAATGTATTTTTCAGGATTTCCTGCACCGGTTGTAACTACGGCTACTTTTTCTTCTACCACTAAGTTAGCGATTTCAGAAGCATAAGGGCTAAGAAGCATAATATTTACACCAAAAGGCTTATCCGTTAATGCTTTTGCTTTTCTAATTTCTTCTCTTACCGCTTCCACAGGTGCATTTCCGGCTGCAATAATTCCTAACCCTCCTGCATTGGATACACCGGCAGCTAAATGATGTTCAGCAACCCATGCCATACCCCCTTGGATAATTGGGTATTCAATATTTAATAATTCACTAATACGTGTCTTCATTCTACATCCTCTATTCCTTATCTGATTCATATAACAATTCCTAATATAGCTTAGTAAGATTCTGCCTTTTTAGGCTCAGAACGACAATAAGATTAATACCTCTGTTATTGAAGTTCAGAATAACAGTATAATTACTCGATTCCTTTTTCTTTTAAGTAATTAACTACTTCTTCCACCGTATTAATAGAGGCCAGATCTTCAGATGGAATTTCAATATCATATTCTTCCTCCAGTGCCATTACTAACTCAAATAAGTCTAAAGAATCCGCCCCTAAATCCTCTTTAAAAGAAGCTGCAAGTGTAACTGCGCTTTCCTCCACGTTTAATTGTTCTGCAATAATTGATTTAATTTTTTCTAACATTTTTCTTTTTTCTCCTTTACATTCTTTTAATAGATTACTTGTATACTCTTTTTCAATAACTTTATTCCGCTTTTATGGCGCTTTATTAGTATGATTATTATGCTTAAAATTACTACAAATGTGGCTGCAATCCCTGAAATAACCTTTGTTAAATTCCGGATATTCTTTTTAAATATACCAATATTTAATCCACGAGTATCTAGATTATCCGGTGCCTTATCCTCTTTTTGTATGCTATCAACATCTGCATTGTAATAATCCATATGGCTTACTTCCCCATCCATTATGATCTTATTACCAGGTTCCACTATGTTACTGTCTTCTGTTTCAAAGTCATTATTATCTGATTCCATTTTGTCCTGTTCTATTTGCTTTTCACACTCATTTTTGATGGAAAGAGCTTGAAGGAAAGAACTGCCATACTGTTGTTTTGCTATCTTTTTTAATATTTTACCAAGAAAGGAAAGAATGCCTTTTTTCAAATCTTTTTTCAGATCTTTTTCCATGTAATTATCTTCTAATAATTCAGGATCTAATTGCCCAATCATATTAATTAATAATATTTCATTCATATTAACCTCCATTCCGGCGCTTTAACGCCTTATTAAAGCACTCTAATATTTCTCTTTATCGAATTCTTTTTTCATCTTTGTTCTTAATCTTGATAATCTGCTATCTACTGCAGTAACCGTCATTTTCGTGCCTTTTGCAATATCTTTTGAAGATTGCAGATAAAAATATTTACGTATCACCAGCTCTTTATCTGTTTCTTTTAAACCACTGATCACGCTGCTCAATTGTTTCACATTTTCCTTACTAAATACCTTCCCCTCAACACTTTGACTATTATCAATATAATATTTCGCAATATCAGAAATATCATCTGGAAACTCACTTTCTTCTCGTCTGCTTAGATCACGAAGCTTATTAATAGCTGTATTACGTAAGATTACTTTCAAGTATGTTTTTAATGAAGCCTTTTCCATATCATATCGTTCTATATGATTCCAAACTTTTAAATAGGTATCATTAACACATTCCTCTATATCTCTTGAACGACTACCAAGTATGCTCTTTGCTATATGTATCAACAGCTTTTCATACTTGTCAGCTAGTTTAGATAAACCTAATTCATTCTTATCATAAATTAAGTCTATAATGGCCTCATCCTTCAAGTTTAAGCCTCCTTCCTAAACACTCAATTACTTATACACGTAAATTTAGACTTTCTTGCAAAAAACTTTTAAAAATTAATTTGAAATTCAAAGTATATTTTATTCTACTGATTTTATAGCTATATTGTAATAATTTAAATATATAATTTGTGGTAGTTTTTTTAAATTTTTCCATTCTCATTTTTACTATTATGTACTTATGTATGGCTTCAAGTCAATATCTTTTTATGGTTTTCTAAGTGAATATCAAGACTTCATATGTCATGACAACAGCAGAATAAAGGTAAAATAAGTAAAAGGCTGTCACAAATTTATCACTCTCAAGCGAATTCAGCATGGCAGAATTCCAGGGTCCTATCTCACTTTTTTAACGAGA
Source organism: Anaerocolumna sp. (assembly GCF_032079385.1). Lineage (NCBI taxonomy): Bacteria > Bacillati > Bacillota > Clostridia > Lachnospirales > Lachnospiraceae > Anaerocolumna > Anaerocolumna sp. The sequence continues at coordinate 42,534 of NZ_DAMAUC010000006.1, read as the reverse complement.
TTCTTCACTTGGAATTCGGCTGTACTGAATTGTAATTAGAATGACAGTTTTGTAACAACCTTTTGGTTTGTTAATATTACTTTTACTATTTCTTATATCTATTAACTATATATTTTATTTCTTATATCTATTATTTGTCTATTATCTACTTATCTATCCATTTATCCATTATCTATCTATTTATCTATTATCTACTTATCTATCCGTTTATCCATTATCTATCTATTATCTGTCTATCTATCATTTATCCATTATCTATCTATTATCTATCCATTATCTATCTATTACCTATCTATTATCTATCCATTATCTATCCATTATCTATCTATTACCTATCTATTATCTATTTTCTTATACTAATTTATTTCATGTCTCATGCTAATTCTTTGCCAGACCGCCTTTTGTATAATTATTATTTCCGTTCCATAAAATCCATTCTTCGTATCCGGCATCATTTACTGCTTTAATCTGTTCTTTGATTTCCTCCGGTCCATAGGATTTATGATGTTTTAACCAAACGGCAGTAAAATCCTGAAGCCATGAACGGACAACTGCTTTCTGATTTCCTTCTTTGATCTGGCTCAATTGCTCCTCCGACTTTTGCAGTGCCTGTAATATCAGATTATAAGGCTCTAAATCCGGATGTGCAATTCCATATGCACCATCCGCATAGTGTGAAGGGTAAATCATAGGACAAATATAGTCCAAGTATTTAGACATCTGTATATAATCTTGTCCAACTATATTAGCATCTACTTCGCTATCTATAATAGCACCATAAACATCGGCGGAAACATAAACCCCCTGAGGCTTTAACTGTTCGGAAGCATATTTTGTAAATTCATTAATTGCATCAATTTTCGTTTTATCTTTAGCTTCTTCACCAAAATCCACTTGTTTCATACCTGAGTCTGTTGAAAAACGAATATAGTCAAATTGAATCTCATCAAATCCTAATTTAACCGCTTCTCCTGCCACGGCTATCAGATAATCCCAAACTTCTTTCTTGTAAGGATTTACCCAGCTAAGTCCATCTTTATCTTTAAAGACGGATCCATCTTTCTTTTTTAAACTAAGTTCTGGTTTGCCTTTTGCAAGGATAGGATCTTTAAAGGCAACAATTCTGGCTATTAAATAAATATCCTTTTCCTTTAACTCCTTAATCAGTTCTTCCATATCCCTGATATATTTAACTGGAGCGCCAATCTCCTGAACAATATCTAAATCCATGTTATAAGTAATTTCACCGCTGTCATTTTTAATATCAATTACCATGGCATTTAGTTCTGTAGTATCAACTAATTTTATTAATTCTTTCATATAAGTTTCATTGCCTGCTCTTGGCCCGGTAACATAGATTCCCTTTACTTTTACAGGAATTCTGTTATCCACAAAGTTTGGCATGAAAGGCTCTTCCTGTATTGCATCTTTCTTCTTGCCGGCAGATGCCATGGTGTCTTCCGCTTCTTCCTCTTCCGTTAAGGGATCATTCTCATTTGTATTGTTATTACCGACAGGACTATTCTGAGTATTATCAGCAGGATTCACTGACTGGCTGCTGTTTTGCGCAGCTTCTTTAGAACCGGCAATATCTTCCTGAGTTTTTCCATCTTCCGTTTTATTTTCATCTATATCTTTGTTTATTTCTGATTTTTTATTCTTTTTTCCAAACAAATCCTGATAGGAATCAGACGATACTTTATTCGTTATATAGAAAGCCAAAAAACCGAGGCCGATTGCAATTATCAAAATTAAAAGAATGTATAGAAAATTTGGCCTTCTGCCCCTTCTTCCATATCCTCGCCTTCCTCTTCTTTTGTTTTTTCCACTATAGGGATTATTATAATTCAGATACATATCTTTTTTTCTCATTCTCGTCTCCTATTTGCTATTCCTTTTGTGTCATCTCCTATTACAAATTGTTTTCTTCACGAGTGTTTATTATGTAAATAAAATAGGATATGTAAATATTATGGTTAATTAAAAAATAATCATTCAATAAATTTTAATCTTCAATTATTTTTGATAATTCTTATAAATAAATTAAGGATATTTTATGATGGTACTTAGTATAACATAATTTCATACTGAGTTCTACTTTAATTAGACATTACGCACAATGGGGAATACAGAATTCACAGATTATTAGTAATAATAGAGAGATAAATGCTTGAGATAAAATCCGTAATTCTGAAAGTAAAAAACAGCTATGTCAAATTCCATGCCAGAATAACTCTATCTTATAATAAAATTCTTCCTTTATAGTTCAACATAGCTGTATTTATGTTCAAAAGCCAGTTTTGCACTGCCTGTTATCACATTCTTATTGGTTTGCACCGCAACATTTTTTATATTTTTTACCGCTGCCACATGGACATGGATCATTTCTTCCGATTTTCTTTTCTTTAATTACAGTACCGGATAGTTTTGAATTACGGAATAATTCTTTTCTTTTTTCTTCAGGCAAAAGGTTGTCCCAGGCCGGTATTTCATATAACCAGTCTGCTTTTGCTCCTACCATATTAAAATATAATTTTTCAAGATCAAAGCCTAAGTTAACTTTTGTAGAAGCTTCCATTTCCTCAATTGGATTTGGATTTTTTAAGCTATCGTTAATACCATCAAGAAAACCTACCATAATTGATAGATCTGTGTTATATTTTGCAGCTAATTCTTCTACAGTTCCTTCTACTACAGTATTAGGTTCTTCTAAAAGTTGTTCATAGATGCCTTTCTCAATGTTAAAATAACTAGCCCAAAATAGTTGGTCTTCTCTTGGTGTCTTTTCCTGTTCGTAAGCAACTGCTCTCCACTCTTGTAATAAGCTCATTTTGGTTCATCCTTTCTGTTTATCTCTTTCGTCAAAGCAGATATGTTCTATCCGCTAAATCTTTAATTTTCATCGGATATAATGTTTCACATTTTAATAACTTAACATGGCTTGAAAGCTATGTCAAGTAGTTCATTATTTTTTAAAATTTAAGCTGCAAAAACTTATTTCGCTGTAAAAATATATTTATTTGAATAAATTACAATTTTCATTATAATCGATGTATAAAAATATGATACCCGTATCATACTATAGTTAATCTAATTCAAATAAAATTAGATTACACAAGATGCGTAATCTTATTCAATAATTGGATCCCCCCTCCAATTATGATCGTTTAAGCAAAAGAAAACTTTGTTAAACGATTGCGCAACCAACACCAAAGAAAAGTTAAATACTTATCCTCCCCTTTTTGATGAAACCCCCGTGGCAATGGTGTCATGGGGGTTTCATTCTTCATCTGAAACACCCTGTTTTCAAGGCTTCCAGACCTTTTCTGCATAAGTATTATCTATTAAAGAACGATAAAAATCTTTTCACTTGCAACTTTTTTGCAATTTTCGCAACTCTGATTATACCATACAGAATAATGAAAAACCACCCCAAATCATGAGGTGGCTGTCATTTTTTATATTATATTTGCTAATTTTTGCATCTCCTGCTCTTTTGTATTAGGCATTACATGAGCGTATAAATCCATTGTTTGTGATAGCTTACTATGCCCAAGTATCTTCTGCAATACTTTTGGTTGCATACCTTGTTCAATACATCTCGTAGCAAAGGAATGCCTCCAGTAATGTGGTGTGATGTGCTGAAATTCGTTTCCGTCTGCATTAATCGCATCAACAATTTTATTTACTTGTACTTTTAGACGGTCACGGTTCATAGGGTAGCCCGAGTCCGATGGAAACACTAAGTCCTCCATACCTTCCTTCGTTTTCCACTGTTCCCCCAGAAGAAGTCTCCTTTCAAACTGCTGCTTCTTATGCTCTCTCAGTAACTTATAAATATTATCAAGCATTGGGATCTCACGCTTACTTGACTTTGTTTTAGGAGGTTCTAAGCTGTACTCTTTGTTTAAATATACCAGTGTTTTTCTAACTCGTATTTCTTTTTTCTTAAAATCTACGTCTTTCCATTTAAGTCCTCTTAACTCTCCTGAACGCATTCCAGTAAACAAAGCTGTAATAACAAACGGATATATCCAACTATCTTTTGCATATTCAGTAAATAAGTTCTGCTCCTCTAATGTCATTACTCGAATAATTTCATCCTCGTCCTCCATCTTCGGAAGAGTTGCCAATGGAACAGGATTCTTTACAATATACTCATTTTTATATGCCTGCTTAAACATACCCGATACTACTGTAGCCGCTACCTCAATTGTTCCTCTGGAAAATTCTTCCCTCTTCAAGTCGTTATATATCCTCTGTATATGTATACCCTTAACATCTTTTAGCTTCATTTTTCCTATGTATGGCTTGATATATAACTTATATGCTCTAGTGTATACTTCTATTGTGCCTTTTTTGACCGTAACTTCCTTATAATCCCTAATCCAAATTGGAAACCAAGCATCCACAGTTAAACTAACTTTCTTTGCCGCTAGTCCATGTCTAACTTCGTACCTCAAATCATCAAGCATTTGTATACATGTTGTCAGATTTTTATCTGTAACAAAATATTTTTCTAGCTGATGTTGAAATCTGCCTAAGTAAAAATCGCCAGTCTTATCATAGTAAATTCCTTTTGGTAATTTTTTCCCATATTTGTCTAATGCCATATTAATGCCTCCTTAGTATTTTACTTTTATTTGATAATTATTCTAAAATTTGAGGTATGAGTATAACGCTCATACCTCATAAAAGCAAGGCAATTATGCGGCTACATTGTATAAATATTCTTGTACCCTCTGCAAATTCCAAATAATCCTCTTGCCTACTGTAATTTGGGCATTGGCTGCTTTTCCTACCTCAACCGCAGACTTCCTGCCAAGAGAAAGTATCTGCTGTAATTCCTCCGTATCTACTGCCAATTTGCGTGTCAAATCTATTTCATTGTAGTTTTTCGTAGTTTTATTCATTGTACTTCCTCCAATATTCATATTTAATCAAGGTAGCCTTGAACATTATAATGTCATCCTCCTCATATTTAGGATCTTCATTAATTCTTCTCGCATATTCAACAAAGTAATTACTCCATTTGCTAAACTTCATTTTTGTTATTAGCTTGAAACATCATACAATAACCTTGAGTTTTTCCACTCTTTCTCTCTACCGCTAAAGCAACTTCATAAATATTATTGCCTATATATTTAACTCCAAGACCCATATTCGTACCTCCCTATTTATCTGAATTTGTAAGTTCCTTTATGTCATAGTTTGTCCAAATCATTTCTGAAACCTTTGACTTTTGCATACCCTCTCCACCGATTCGCATGGTTCTGTACACTTCAGCAAATTTATATCTTTTCCACTTGTATTTATCTACAAGTACTTCATTATATAAAGTATTGTCATAGTTACTTATCATCATTTTAAAAGGAACATCCTTAATGGTATCCAGTAACAGCTTCTGCCCATCATATGTATTCAAATCAATTTTATAATGATCTTTTACACTACAGTTTTCCCCATAATAAGGTGGGTCGGCATAACAAAAGATATCTGTTCGCCCAGTTTCTTTTAATCGCTTCACAATATCAATTGCATTGTCATTCGTAACATTCACATTGGAAAGATAATCTGATAAATTCCACTTATTTATTAGCATAGTGGTAAATCTCTCCTGCTCCAGACCATTTTTTATGCCTTTGAATTTTTTCATCTGTCCATTCATACTCATAAGTAAGGCAGTCCACATATATCTTGCCCTTTCTATTTCATCTGGTATCTGCATGAGTTGTTCTCTGTCGGCAATTTTTCCCTTTGCTTCTAAAAAAGTTTTTTCAGTGTACTGCAACTCAAACATACTACGATACAAAACCTTAGATTTTTCTGGGTCGCAAAGAACCTTCAGTAAACAGTACACTCCTTTATCCAAATCGTTTGCATGAATTTTCATTCCATGTAAAGGTGCTTGAATAATATCGTTTGCCATACCAGTAAATAATGAATAATATTCCTTCACATCTTGGTAGTAAAAGAGCCGTGCCAGCTCTGCCGCTAGCAGAGCCTTAGCACCGACATAAGGTGAAATGGTTGGATATAATCTCATTATGCAACCTCCTTTACTTCATCCTCATTATTTTTGTTCTCCTTGTTCTCCTTGTTATCCTTGTCCTCCTTGTCCTCCTTGTCCTCCTTGTCCTCCTTGTCCTCCTTGTTATCCTTGTTATCCTCTTCAAGCTTAATAAGACCAACTACACGTGTACCACCATGATTTTTGGTATATTCAGATTTGTCTAATTTTTTAAGGTAGCCTTCCTCCTTAAATATTCGATAAATTTCTTTTACTGAAATATCATACTTAGATGCCATCTCTTTAACCATCTTACGAAATAGGGCGGATTTTATTAACATGACCACGTTTCCACGCTTTCCGTCTAGTATCTCTTCTTCTATTTCTTGTTCCTCTATAACTATTTTCTCTTCTTTTGTTTCCAGTTTCTCTTTTCGAATAATCCGTTCCCTAATCTCTTCGTATACCTCTTTTTTTATAATAGTTGCTGTCTGCTGACCTCTGGCAATTTCTATCTGCTCTTCAGCACCTTCTATAAGAAACTTCTCCATTGCATCTGTATTAAATCTAATGTTTGAAATTTTTTCAAAGAGCTTAGCTGTTAGAGTTAAGATTGCAAAGTTTTCACACAACCGTTGAACAACTCCCCCTTTGCTTGCATTTCCTTGTATTCTGGTAAGTTCCTCCGTGTACAGAGTCTGAATATTTTCTACACCTTCCTTTTGAATGATATGCTTTACAAAAAGTGGAGCCAGTAAACCATAGTTATTTCTATAATAATGCTGTATACTGTTACATTCTTCCGCACTATTGAATAATTCATTATCTTTTACCGTTATTTCTATCATTCTGCCAAAAGCACCCTCCAAATCTGGATTGCATCTCCCTAATATAGAAGATTCTGCTGTAAGCAGTATGCTTGTAGACCACTTCTCCGTTTCTACCACTTGGAAGTCCCTAGAATTATACCTTGCCTTATCAGAACCCATTGCCAGTTTATATATAAAGCCAGTAAAATCTTTGAGATTACTTAAGGATGTATCATCTATCAATACCCCTATCCCCCTCATACCATCCATTTGCTTTAACAAAGCATTTTCTGTTCCATTAAATGTCAAATTGATTTTTTCATAGTTTTCTGATGCAAAGGCACTTTCTGATAACTTAGCCACTGTTGTTTTTCCAGTAGAACTTTTTCCACAAAGGCTTATCACAATATTTTTATTAAGGATACAAGCTATAACACCTGAAAGTTGACTAATAAATGTAATCTGACGCTTCACGTTGCCAGCTAACCAACCCGATAACAAATCTACATCGATATCTCCCTTACTGGTAGGTAATTTATCGAATGGGTCAGAAACTACTTCCTTGCCGTCCATATCAATCATGACTTCTCCCAGATATCCGATAATCTCATCATTTCTGTACTGCCATCCCAAATTGTGAATACGTTGGGTCATAGGCAAATTATGATATTCCTTATCAAGTGTACTTATTGCTTCTGTAATTTGCACACCATTTAAGCTGTATCCGTAGTCTTTTAATTTCTTTATGTTAGATTCTAACTTAGACATTGGAAACTCGAATGGATACGTTATCTTATCCCCTTCTAAAATATGTAATCGAATGGTTTGATCCTGCTTCTTATTCTCAACCTTGCTTGCCACTACATAAACACCATCTGCTATTGTTAAAATTTTCTTCTGCATTTCTATGTATTTTTTCATATTTTTATTGTTCATCATAATTCCTCCTGTTTATTCCATTGTTTTTACTGTATCAAATTAACTAAAAAGATTATTTGTATGTGTTTTGCTTATGAAACTTATGAATACTCCATATATTGGAATTTCCATCCTAAACTCTCCACGCTAACGTCATGTGAAACTCACGCAGATGCAAACACCCTCAAAATAGGTGCTAACGTCTAGTATTTATTTATCAATGTACGCATACCAGTTACGTATTGGCATGTTTGCTAAATTTTGTAATATTTTTCTTACTCCTAGGTTAGTTAAGTAAGTTCTAAGTACCTATTCCTTACGATAATATAATCCCACAGGTACAAGCTTTACTCTATATTCCATTTATAACTTTATTCGTAACTATATATAGCATTTTCAGTTACTCGTATGATAATTCTCACTCCATAAAGTTACACCTATCACATTTTTAGTTACTCGTATACATATATGCGTTACCATTTTGATGAGTTACATTGAAATTAAAAAAAGGAGCCTTTCGGCTCCTAAATAATGAATTGTAAGTTTATTCTGCTGTTTTATAAATTAACGTTGCTTGTGCATATCTGTTTTGCTTCGTAATGATACTAATGTACTTTTCAATCTTATCCTTGTCCAATTTCTCCCAATCAGCTAGTTTTACTTCATTTAAGCTATCCATCAGTCCATCCAGTTTAACTTGCCAGTTATCTTCAGGATATTTATCTCCATGACTAAAATAATAATGTATTCGATATACCGCATCATTTATATTATAGTGATAAATAAAATCTCTTTGAGTAGTTTCATCCAGTGCTTTTAATAATTTTTCTAATGCTCTTTTTTCATCTGGCAGGAGGTCTTCATCATTATAGTTCTTGAAATATGCCTTCCACATCTTGTCATCTACGTCAATAAGTCTAATTCTTTTCTTACCTGTAAAATAATCACTTTGAATACCAAGTTGTTCTGACCACTGATTGACATCCTCATCCTTAAACCTAAAGCCATAACCATTTAATACCCTATAATAACGTGGCTTCTGAAACTTCATTACATCATGTATATCCCCCTCAAAGCTATCATGCTTTTTTATGTTTCCATACATTGCCTTGATTATTACTAAGTTTATCTTCAGATTGAATAATTCCTCTTTACTAAATTTTATAGCCATATATCCTCCTTACAGCGTATATCATTTATTTCCTATTGTATAGAAAATACATCAACAGAATAATCTAGGAATAAAACCTTCTTCACAATTTTGGTATTTGGTATATTCCCAATATAATGCTTCTCTTCCTATTTCAATATTACATACTGTTATCCCTGCCGACAAATATTTTTCACTAGTGTCCTAATTGTAACACTTTTCAACATAAAAATAAATTGCTACCTATAAGAATTATAAATACTCCCTGTATCACAGCCAGTAAATTTTATGTATCATAATATACGGATTCTCTCCATATTGCCACGTCACACCATTTGGGATTTTACATAAATTGTAAGTTTTAAATAACTACCCCTCCTATTTACAACTTTCTCAATTTCCTCATACTCCTACCCTTTTGTTTTTCTGAAAACCCCCCTATTTCACTACTTTTCCACCGAAAAAATCCCAATCACACTTAAAAATTTTTAAAGAAGTTTTTATAACAAAAAATATAAACCTTTACGATTTGGTCTCCTAGTATTTTACATTCCAATGTATCTTACAACTTGTCTCACTTCCCACCACTCCACGCTTATCCCCATAATTTCTGAAAGCTGATAAACCTTTCTTCTCTTTTCCCTTACCCTTTCTTTCTCCTGTCTACCTACGCTGTTACCCATAAACCCTTATACTCCCTATCCTACATTAGGATTATCAATCTCCATATTACACACTCAAATTATAACGATGAAATCTTGGATTCACTAGCTTATGTTCTGTCTGAAATTTACCCACAATACCACCAGACTCCGAACACCACAAAGCATCTGCATTTTACTGTATGTCCTCCTGTTTTTAGACTGCCTACCTCCAGTTATATTAAGAAGATATTCTGTTTTCACTAGCTTGTGTTTTGTCCAAAATCTTTGTAGAATAATACCATACTGCTGATACCTCAAAGCATCCCTACATTTTCTTTTGTCCTTATTATTTTTTTACTGCCTATCAAAATCATCCTAAGTTGACATTCTGGGTTCACTAGCTTACTATCTGCCCTAAAATATTAGCTAAATACCATTTGTTTTTATTATCCTTTACTGCCTTATCCGAAACATCCTTTCCTACTTTTCCTGTATATCATAAAATACCTTTCTTTGATTTCTCTGAAATGCTTATGTAAATACCCCTTCTGTTCTAATCTCTCTGAATGCCCTAAAGCAAAACTCCTTTTCTACTTTTCCTGCATAGTTTGAACAGCCTTTCTTACTCTACCCTAACCATAGGTATCACCATTAAGATTCTTTCTTTCCCATACCTTCAGGCTGTATACCCATTTTCTCAACTTGTTATCCGACTGCTAACATTCTCAAAATCAGACCCACTTTTTGATATATCTTAAAACCATATACTATAAATGCTCCCATCCTTTTGAAGCACATTACTCAAAACCCATCTATACTTTAAAATGCTGTATTTTAAAGCCATAACAACATACTTAAAAAGCTGACACCTTATATTGAAAATCTAAGTTCTATCTTTTAAAACAGAACCAAAAAGCATACACCTTGCACGCTTTTTTTCCATGAAAAAAGCCGGATACACATTTCTATGCTCCAGCCTTTATCACTCGCTATATTCTATAATTTCAAGTAGAAATCTCTAAAACTCAACCTTTTTCTTTGCTATTTCTTTCATTGGATTGCTTTCCTTCTTATAATAAGGTTCATATTCCATTGTGGCAGGTATGAATTCACAATAAACACCTTTTAGATAAGTATATAATTCTTTTGCCGTCTTTTCTAACTTTGCCTGTATCTGTCCTTTATCAAATCCGAAATCATAAACTCTCTGCGTACTTCTATTGTATTGTACGTTTTCACTTTCTTTCATGACCTCCACATAAAGATAAATCATTGTTCCCTCGAAAGCTACGAACTTATATAGACCCAAATGAAATTGAGGCTCTCGAAAAGATGCTATAATCATGTATCTGTTTACCATCCTTGTATACCGTTTATCAACAGCGACTACCACCTTCTTATCCTCTGTCAACTTTTTAATCTCTAATACTGTTCCTATTTCAGCTCTAGAACTCTCGTTTAACTCTCTGTTGATTTTCTTACTGTCTTCGGTATAATAGATTTTTTCATTTGTTTTATTCTTTATATAGTAAAGTTTCTTCTCTGAGCCATAAGTCAATATTGGCTTTCTCCTTGTTTGAATCATAACCTTTTTGTCACTTAAACCTATCACAGGATACATCCGAATACCTTCCTTGTCATTGCTGCTATTGTAAATGCTATAACTGCCGTCTGGTATGCCTGCAATCACTGCCAGTCTTGGCACTTTGTTAAATTTTGATAAAGGAAGATGCCCTATTCCAATTCGATTGTTTTCCCCATACATTCTTTTAAAATGCTTAGAAACAGCCTCCGCATCCCCAGTGTCTATTGTTGCTTTTCCTGTTATCATATCATGTAAATATTGAAGTCTCTTTACATCCTTATAAGAAAATCCAAGAGAGGAAAGTACCGAAGAATTCACTTTTCCATAATTTATAAGTACATCTTTTAATACCTCCAGTTCCTCCATACGAAATCCTAAGTTTAGTAATTTATCTCTGTTTGCACCAATCTCATAAATACTGATACCCATATAAACAACTGCCCCCTTCCTGTCTTTTTATTCTTTCTTGCCCCTAATGCTGAAAAGAAAGCCTTTGCAGTCACACCCTATTATGGATATCACTACCCCACCTATCTTTTATATCCATACACCCAAATTCCATATATCTACATTCCCCATCCAATACAATTACAAACACTTGTTCCTATCCATTTCCCTTCTTTTTTAGTACCTCGACTGCATACCCTAAAACTTCATACTGCTACTCTCAGTTTTTCATCTAAGCAATATCATTTCCTTCTTCAGTAAAATAAAATCCTCATATGATACCACAAACTACTAATCTCATTTACAGCTTTTTCATAACTGTTGAAAATCAACCTCTCTGCCCTCCAAAATATCATCCTGCAACCCCACAATGTACCTTTCAATTTTTATTCCTCGCTACCCTTAAAAACTACTCATGTAACCACCTATTTTACTCATATACAGTATGAACGCTTTCCACCCCATTAAATTTTCACATAAGAAAAAGCCCCTCATACTTGAAGAGCTTTCTCAAATTCTTACCTATATTTAGTTTATCTTCCAATGTCCATTACCGTTCCATTTGGTATATAAAAGACTTTCGATAAGAATAAATATTCTATATTCCGTATCTGAATTGGAACTACTGTATCGCCCCAGTTACATTCTGCTACATATCCTTTTGGTTTAGAGGAAAGTGTAGGATAGATAGCAAAACAACTGCTTCTTATCTTGTCTTTGGCAGTATCACTACTATAATTGAATATATCGGATTTACTCTCAATTAAACCACAAAGCTTAGGATCCAATGCAGAAGTACGACTACTCGCTCCAGTACTGTTACCATCAGTAAATCCCACTTGAATCATGTATTCACTAAGAATGACCGATATCCCATCAAAGGCTTCATTATACCAAGGATTGTTATTTTTATCAGTTCCTTGGTTTCTATCAATGGAAGATACATAATTAGTAACCAGTTTAGTCTTATCATCCAGTTCTTTTATTTCTTCTGATTGTTGTATCATATCCTCTGCCGTCTGTATTTTACTAATCTGTCCTATCATTTCTTTTGCTCCGTTATTAACCATCTTGTATAGATAAACATTTCCTTCTGTATTGGAGTTAATCTTATATTCTACTGTTCTTACTAACTGGCTGTTGCTATCCCCTGCTGTAAATATCGCATTACTATTCGCTTCTTTTGTAGATACATTTGACCTTAAGTAATACTTGGCATCCTTACTAAGCTGATTCTCGAATACCTTCTGACTGATACCAGATGCAATTTTATTTAAAGCAGTGCCATCCCCAATTATCTTCTTTTGCTCTTTTTCAATCCCCTGCTGTATATACTGGGTTAGCTTATATTGCTCTATATTTTTATTGATATCCTCTACTAAGCTATTCCTTCTTTGGTATGCTTTTTCACTGCTATAATAGTCTGCACCATTAGCAACATGATTTAATTCACTGTCTGGAATAACTGTCTGCCATGTCCTTACCCCTACATAAGTTGTATTCTTTGGTTGTTCTTGTAAGCTATAGACTGCACCCCCAGGCAATACCGACCTTCTATCCTTGATTCCATTCTCACTAATAAACTGACTTGTCCTTCTATGACTGTTCCATAGATTGGATTCCATAAGTAAATTAAAGCTGCTCTTTCCTGTCTTGGAATACCCAATCTCGATAAACTCTGAATTCTTTAATACACTCATGTCCTTACTTAATACATAGGCATCTTTTGTAGTATTCCCTATGGTATAATTCATTTTTATGTAAGGATAGAATACTATATTATCTTCTGGTTCAATGATATACCTACTAGGATTAATAAAGGTATGACCCTTGATATCAAACTTATCTGCCAGAATATCGCTACTTTCAATTCCGATATTTAAATCTCCTGTATAGGTTTTTACCGTAACACCTACAGAATGACTTATTTCTCCTAATGTATGGGTCTGACTTCCTTCCTTTGATTCTAAGCTATGATTATATGTTGTTACCGTATCACTCTTATTATCCTTTGCTAGACTAATATCAAATGAATAGGAGTTACTTCCAGTATCTACTCTGTCAGATTGATAATCTGCACCTCCACTACTAACCATTAAACCTAACTCTTTCAGGTCTTTCACTACATCACTACTGTTTTTATAATCTGCCAGTGTTGGCACATCACTAGATCTGAATAGATTAAAGCTATAATTCGGATATACTTTTATATCATCGTTTCCACTTAAACCAATAGTACTTACCCCTGTGCTGTTATCCAGTAATTTAGATGCAAAGGATTCTGTTTCTGCTATTATCTTATTATTATCTACCAACTTACTAATTCCATAAATGTGGTTATATTTATTATCTTTCATAGCTACCTTACAAAGATGTCCAGAACAAGGAATTTCATTGCCCTCCTCGTCTTTTCCATGATTATCATGTAAGTATATTGTATGATTTTTACCTGCTACCTCTGAAATACTGCTCTGTATCTTTAGCTTACTGCTAACCCCTTCATACGAATCCAATAAACTGGATACCTTGGTTATCTCATTTTCATAAAGTATAATACCGCTATCGTCTTTAGTAATAACAGGAGTTGGGGTTACTTCCTCCTCTGTTATTTCCTCACTTTCCTCTGGATTAGTCATATACAACTGCATACCATAACCTTCTATTGTACCCTTTGACAAATTGCTGGCACTTGCCAATTCATCCATGGCTCTTCTCGTACCTTCCGTTTTGGTTGGTGCTTTTATGGTTATACCATCCCCTTTCCAGTCCGATTCTGTCATCAGAGCTGACCACCCTAATTTAGAAGTCGGTGTGGAATATGCTCCACCACTCATATCCGACCAGTACCCCTTGGATTTTAATAACGTCAAGCATTCAGCATAATTTGTAATTGTACCAAAGATATGATATTTAAAATATGTACCCGCCCCTCCTTTCGCACTATCCCATGTGGCAGGCTGTATATAATTCAAATTTTCCACCAATAATGAATACCCTTTCGCTACCATAATATCTACTGTACTCTTTGCAGCGTATTCTGGTAAATTATGTTCTGTCAATTCAAATAAAGGCTTGCCTTTAAATTCTGCATTAAGTAATTTAATTATTTCCCCTTTGTCCTCAACCTCTGTCGTACTGCTTGAACTATTACCTGTTGTACTTAAACTAACTACCGTTACTTCCTCTTTATTCTTTGTAGTCGTAGGAGTAGGAGCAGCAGATAAATAAACAGGCTCTGTCCTTGTATAACTTAAAGTCTGAACCATACTCCCTTTGTTATCAACTTTAATACTATCCGTATTACTCATATTCATTGTTACTACTTTTCCAACATTTGTATTACTTGAGAATGTATAAGATTTATACTTATTTTTGGTTACTTCCTCAATATATCTATTGGCATAAGAATAAGCAGATTTAGATAATACACCAGCATCATATAACCACTTAAAATACTCTTTCTCACCCTCCACATAATAATTAAGCAATCTTCTTTTATCGTTCGTATTAAATGTGTTAAGCTTATCAATGTTTTTAATATAAGCATCTAAGTTTTTATCAATGGCTGATTTTACACCACTAAATATAACATCACTTGGAAAGGATATGATTAACATTCTCATAAAGTTGGCATTTAACATATACTGTAGCATATCCATAGCTGTACCAAGAATTATTTCATCATATTCTTCTTTTGTAATCCTTTTATCAGTGTATAAACCTCTATAGTAGTTAGCTAATTGACTCATCCAAGAGTAATAGGTCTGCCTTTTCGTATTAATATCAATTTTCAGATCCTCATCTAATTCTTTTTTCAACTTTTTAGCACTGCTAATAATATCTGCTTTTGCTTTTACTACATCATACTTAGGAGTAGACGGCTTAGAATTACCTGTATTATTGGAATTTCCTGTGCTATTAGAAGTCCCTGTACCGTTTGAACCACCTGTATTACTTGAGTTCCCTGTACTACTAGAATTGACTGTATTGCTTGAAGTACGCTTCCCAATCCATTTTTTCCCCGCCATCAACCATTGCTTCAAAGCCTGTCCTTCTCCCTTTGCATTCCCATTGCCATCAGTGCTAATGGGATAAGGTGGAAGACTATTAAACTTTGCTACCTTATTTAACTCTTCAATGGTTAAATTTTTATTAAGCTGATTATTGCTAAGTGACTGTGTCTTTGCATTTGTGAAGTAATATAGATTGTTCTGAATATCTTTATAATTCATAAAGAATACATCCACAGAGCCAGCTTTTCCATTTTCTCCAAGGCTCATAACATTTCCTGCCTTGTCAATGACCGTAAACCTATATCCGCTCTTCGTCTGACTCCAATTCAGCGTTCCGTTACCACTATTCAAACCAGAGGAAGAACCTCCTCCAGTAGCGTTATCATCAATACCACTTGCCATTGCTACACTACCAGTTAAACTATTGATTATAATTGCTGTTAATAACATTATAATTATTACTTTCCTTCTCATAACTTTTCCCTCCTATATGCAATTAAGGAGCCCACACATGGACTCCTTAATAATTAAATGCCTACATTATTCTGTTTCTAAATATGCACCATCTAAATTTACTACATATCCTTGATTATCCACTACAGTCATTCGATACCCTTCCTTAACTTCTCCCCACCGCAATGAAGAACTAACTTCTACATCTCTAGTACTGTAACCTTTTACCAAAACTACACTAACTGCTAATAACATTACTATAACGATTGCTTTCTTTACCATATAAATTCCTCCCTTAAATGTACTTAAGGAACCTGCATAAAATACAGATTCCTCATGTTATTAATAATTACTTATTCTGTTGTTTACGGTGTACGAAAAGGATTACCTTTACCCTCATAAGGCACTACTCTACCTTCTATTTCATCTAGGCTAACACCTTCTGGAATAACATTGCCTTTGCTATGGTCTACAGTTAAATCCCATCCCATTTCTTCAAATAATGCATTGGTTACATCATCAATTTCTACATCGTTATTTTTCTTATTTGAAGCAGTTTCAGAATTATAATCTTTCTTTAACTCTTTCTCACTTTTCACATCCTTAGTATCAACCTTAACTTCTGCCTTATAAACCTTATCCTTTGAATTACTATCCTCTACTATAACGTCAGCCAGAACATCTGCAAGTATATCATCCGCTTTACTATTGCTTTCTGCTTCTACTAAAGCTATATCATTTATAATTACTACGTCACCATCTGTATTTACAATTGTTTCAGAACCTATTTCTTTATCACTTTCAATTACCTTTTCTATTTCTGTATTTATGACAAATGCTGAATCCTTTGTTTCTACAGTATCAGAAACTGCTAAATCATCTTCATTATCAACAACTGTATCCACTCTTTCTTCATCCACTTTAACTCTATTTTCCTCTGTTACAGAAAGAGGATTCGTAGCTGCTTTATCTCTATTTATATTGGATACATAAAAACCTACTCCTGTTATACCAATCACAAGAACAGAAACTATTACGATACCAAGTTTAATATTCTTCTTCATACAATCACCCTTCCTTTCTTTAAAGGTAACGCAAATACCTTTATTTGTCAACATTCTTTTAACTTTTGTCAACCATCTGTATTCCTGCCATCACCCTTATAAACACCAATTTTCTTAAGCCTTTTGCGTATTCCATCTTCCGTAAAGCCATACTTAATAGCTAATTGCCTACAACTCTTTCCATCCATGTAATCCATTTCAAGTTCAATGTCTGGAACTCTCTTTTTAGCAGGTGCTGTTTTTCCTTTTTTTATTTCTTCATGATGTTTCACAATTCTAATGTTTCCTTCTAATACGTCCACCAGATAATTAATTTTGTTAACATCAATCTGACTAATGACTTCTTCCACTGTTTCTCTGATAATATCTTGTAACTCTGAAACTGATAAACTATCATTATCACTATTATTGAATACCTGTTCAAAGTCTACTTTGTTACCACCCATTTCCATGCTGTCCTGCTCCTCAAATTCTAAGTCATCAAAATCATCATAGAAGAAACCATCCTCACTAGCTCCGCTATTAATACTATCCATAACCTTACATACATCCTTATCCATAAACCCATCCATGCTTATTTCCTCCTTTTTATACATATAATTCATATAATTTATACCTATAATTCATATAATTTATATCTTCTTATTACTTTAATGCTGTTTTACAGGACATATACTCCTTTGTCTTATGCCCTGTAAAATCATCCTATAAACCCACCTAATTCTTAGAAGACTATCTCTACATCATCAAAGTCCATATTGACCTCTAACTTCACTTCTTTGCCGTCATTATTTTCCTTTTTATAGTCATCACGATACCTATAGTAGGTAGCCCTGCTCAAATTATGCTTTCTCATAAGATCCACTGGTCTAAGCTTACCTTCTAATACCAGTTTATAATCTTTTTCAAATGTATCTTTTGCTAAGGCTCTAGGTCTGCCCATTACCTCTTCCCATTTACCAGATGCACGCAATGCTTCATACCCTTCTCTTTGACGCTTCTTTAATTTCTCTAGTTCAGCCTGCGCCATAGCTGCATAAACCTCAATGATTACAGTATTTATTGTTGCTAATAACATTGCACTCATGCTGTTCTCCATATCCGAAAAATCAACTAATGTAGTCGGTATTTCTAATATCATCACTCTTACACCAAGGCCTTTATAATACTGTAGTTCCTTAAGAATATCGTCCTTTATCCTACCTAACCTGTCCAATTCACTTATAATCAAAGTATCCCCACTGTCAAGCATTTCACGAAGCATGGAATATGTAGGTCTATTAAACGACTTCCCTGTAAACTGGTCTGTATAAACCTTGTCCTTAAATAGCTGAATCCTCCTATCCTTGCAGAATTGCCTTATTTCATTAATGCCCCTGTCCAATTTCTGTTCTTCTGTTGATGTTCTGTGATATGCATAATATGCCATAATAAATCCACCCTTTCTTTTAATTTTGATACCCATCTATCAATTAAATGTCCCGAAATAGGTCGAATCCTTATGACTATACTTAAATATCTTGAATACCAGTTTTTATAGCAGTGATACACAGTTAAAACACATACCACCACAGAGGATACCCTTTGGAGCACCTAAACTGTATGCCACCATAAAAATGCTTCATTTAGTGGTAACAGTGGTAACACACTGCTTCTTTCCATCCTCATAAACCTAAAAACAGGTGGCACTGTAGCAGTACCACCTGAATGAAAAGGGAAAATTATGTTGAGCCTAATTGCTCCTAGAGTTTTTCAATTTTATTTGTTGCTCTGTAATACTTATAAACATTGTCACTTAGAATGTCCTCACTCTGTAGCACTGTCCTATTCACATCCACTACCATCCTCTGTAACTCAAAACCACGATAGCTACATCCATAATCTAATACTAATATAACTTCATGCAAACTAGACGGTAAAATATAAAGGTCTGCACCCATGGTATCAGCGAATTCCTTTATCATATCAGGGTATAACATGGCTGTGGCACCATAAACCCCAATCGAATTACTTAACACATACATGATACCCCTGCCCTCTTCTGGAACAGTAGTATCAAATAACTCTGCATACTCCTCGTTGTCCACTCCTTCTGGTGCTATCATACTAACTATCATTTCATTTATATTTCTAAGAGATGTAGGAAAGTACGTCATAGAATTATGTAGGGCAGTGTCGTACAGTACATCTATCTCTATATTAAAACTGCAAAATAATTCATTATTGATCCGATAGGTCTGTACCCCCTCTTTATCACTGCCTACTAACACATGAAATGTGATTGCTAAGTCCTCGTAAACCCTTTTATGAGGTACTCCCTGTAATAACTCTTCGTTCTTATCGTAATTAATCAGCCTAAGGATTACATTCTTCTTGATACCCTCCCAAGTAAAATCATCTTTCACTACTGGCAATCCTTTGTTAGAATTTCTGTAAACCTGTAAGATATCTTTAACAATGCCTGTAAAATCTTCTTCCTCCTCATACTCCCTATAGTAGTCATTGAGATAAATCGTTGGTGCTATATTACTGCCAACGCAACGAATACATAAACCCAGTAAACACCTGTTATTATTTTTAATTACCTTCATTAACTTAACGTCGTATAGAATACCCAACTCCTCACTGATAACTGTTTCAACCGCTTCTCCGAATTCTTCTAAAGTCAACATCTCTATCATTTTCTTATCCTCTCTTACAAAAAAGTTGGGAGCCATCATCTTAACGATAATGACTCCTATTAATAGGTATTAATATTTAGTTACTTGCCAATCGCTCATACATTGCATTTAAGTTTTCTTTTAACTGCTTCAATTCACTGATTGCCTTATAGTCTTCCTCATGTATATCAGAAACACTAATAGTTGCAACCTTTTCCAGATTGCTTCTAGTAACACCGATAAACTGAATTAATCGACTGGTAATTCCAGTTCCTAATCCTATGCTGTAAGAACCTCTTTCCAACGAAATAATGCTCCCACTATTAACCATACCACGAAGGACATTAATCACCGTAGCCTCCGTAAAAGTCTTACCAGATCGCTCTGTAATATAAGCTACAATCTCACTTTTCTTATGGCTTTCTCCATCTCTTAAGAACTCAAGAATATGATATCTGGCTTCTTCACTGTCACTTTTAAATGATACAGGAGTAACAGTATGAACAACTTCCTTATCCTCACTATTATCTGATAAACTCTCATTGGAATCCTGTAATTCTTCCTCTGCACCATTGCCTACATCTTCCATGTTTCCCTCTACATCCACAGGGTCTGCACTATCACATTCTGCTGTTTCTACAGGAATTTCTTCCTGCTGAATTTCCTCAACAACAGACTCCCCTTCCAGTAAACCATTCTCTTCAACTGCCACCACTACATCCACCGACTCTTCCTCATTTACAACATCTGCTACAACAACTTCCTCTGGTAATACCACTGCTGTTTCCTCTGCTTTATTTCTTTTCTTAGCCATAATTAATCTCCCTTTCACGTTCTAATATTTTCAATTAACTTGATTACATCAACATCATAACGCTTCTGTTTGCCCCTGCCTGTGGACGATTTATCCAGAGTTTTTATCATGAAATGTACAAAGTGCTGGAATTAAATTTACATAATAAAAAAGCTACTTAAGCTTGTTAGGTTAAGTAGCTTTCAATATGTATTAGATTGGATAATTGTTACTTTTTTATTTCGTCAGTATATTACTAAAATAGTATATCATTATCTTCATATGTTCAACAAATTGTAATATATCAGCTTAGGATTGTATGGATTGATAAACTAATCGTTATTAATAATTATTGTAACATAATGTTGCCTTTTATCATCCTCTCTCTGACTAAATATGAATATGTTATCTTCTTCATATTCCAATGTACTAATAGCTTTTTCAAAACTACATTCAACTAATTCATTGTCAATATACTGATAAAACTTTACCTCATATAAATCATTATCATTATCGAATTTACTTTTTAAACTATCAATTTCTTCAGTACCATAGTAATCAGCCTCTGTATATCCTAGTATCTCAAATACTTTATCATTCAAGTCATTAATATGACTACTTACATAACCTTTTCTTACCTTTTCTTTCCCAAGTTCTATAGCTTCTACAGCATTCATAATAATACTCCTTTCATATATCTATAATTATTTTCTTTTTATAATCACTGATTGTATCCTTAATATAACTAACAGCTTAATCACTTTTATTTTGTCATATAACTTAATGTTATTGTACAACATATTTATCCAAAATGCCATCTTTCATTTCCTATTTAATCTTTATTTATTATAAACCAGCTTCTTTAAGTCTCCTTCTAATCGTCATATGTGTTACCCCCTAACTCATAAGCTACTTTATTGTTATTTTGGTATTTGGTATATGGCTATAAATTTAAACTATTTCTCCTTCAGTCTATTATATATCGTCTGCTTGCTACATCCCATTACAGCAGCAGTTAAACCCTTATCACCATTACACTTTTTTAATGTTTCTATTACTTCTTCTTTTGTTATATATTCTTTTCTAGCTATCGGTTTCTTTTTCATATCGTTATAATGCATTGCTATGTTTATGACTTTTTCATTCGTTCCCCTTAATCTTCCTTGAAGTTCCACATTCATTTTATTTGTTTCTTCCAGTTGTATAAGTAACTCATACACAAATCTTACAGTATCCATATCGAAATCTAATCTGTTGTGACCTAATGCCAATGACAATCTACGGAAATCCTCATGTTTTATCTGTCTTCTAATACTGCTTTCTTTTATCTTACTAACCGTTTGTTCAAATATCATATTAGTTCCTCCTTCATTCCAAAATATATATTTTCTTCAACCATACCCATCTATATATTAATGCTTAATTTTAGGGATAGAAATCATATAAACCTGCTACATAATTTTCAATTTTGCATTACAATACGCTCACATGCATCTAATAAACCAAAGTATATTATAAAATCCAAAATATAAATTTTTTTACTATAAACCACTAATAAAAGCCTTACCTTTTTCAGTAAAACTTCTATCTTTTTTATTCATGCACTTCCATTGTTTTCATACATTTACCGCAGATAATAAATACTTCTTTTGTTGCCCTTACCGACAAATTACATGAGGGGCATATGTACTTTCTAGTAGAGCATTTCTTTTTTACTGGTTTATCTATACCATCCATGCCACCTACTTTATTACCATCTGTATCTCCGTTTCCACCAACCTGTATCATATATTCTTCTCTGTAGATTGGGATATCCACTAAACCATTCTTTTTTACCCAGTTTATCAACATAGAAGAGGGCGTTGTCAACGTCCAGCCATATTGAGGGTGCTTATTAATTATCAAATCCCTCTTCTCTGCTTCTTCCTTAAATATCTTGTTATGATAGACCCCATTACTGCTGACATCTTTAATATTTCTGCTAAAGTTGTACAGATGAACAGACTCATGCATTAAGGTAGCAACTATATTTTCAATAGGACGTGCCATATATACCGCAGAAATATTGATCTCATGCTGCCTGTCTACTATCTGCCCATCCTCACGCTTCCATACTTTATCCAGCGAGAAATGTCCGAATGAACCCGTCTTACTTTGTATCGTTATCGTTACATCTTCCAACTCGTTATTGAAGTAATCTTGGTTTATCAGTTTATATATTGTCTTCAGATATTTTGCAGATGTAGCATAATCAATGATTTCATTCTCCATAACCGTACCTCCAATCTAAAGTGCATTTATCTATTCATAATATCTACTGAAATGCACTTTATTAATTCTTTTAGATACGTAGGATATCAGGCATATATTAAATCATATTTTTCTATATATCCCCCCACTAAACCCATTTATCTTAATAAATCCTAACCCTCTATTTCATTCCTATCAAAATCTATCCTTCAGAACACATCCAAATTCTTACATCATGTATATTGATTTTTTCAACTAGTTACCCCGAAAGAATTTACTACGAAGTACCCCTCCGTTCATTAGTATATTTATTCAATCACTTAGCTCTATTAAATACTCATGAAAGAATTAGATTTTAATTATTGTTGAAAATGATCTCCTCTGCAAATACTAATTCACTAACTGTTACGGTAATTAGGCTCATTAATGATATTTTATATGTTTGATATAATTTCTTAAATGCAATACCAGTAATACATTTCATTTCAAATAAACTTATATTCCTTTTATCCTCCTCGTTCTTCAGCTATTCAATTTTAAACATTAAAATAGACTGCCTTTAGAAGACAGTCCATTTAATTTATCGTTCTCTAATATTACTATATAATTATGGTGACACTATTTATAAAGATACGCTATATAATTCTATGCTATTGATGTACATCCCATCCTATTAAACTAATACTTTAATATTTCATGTATTAAACCATTACCTGACCTGTCTGGATCTTCAGGTCCTGCTGGGTATGCATTAACACTATACGCATGCCATACCCCTTCTAACCAACCTGCTGGTAAGTATCTCTGGCACCCACTGTACTGCAATCCACCCATTTTTACCAGTGGAATAAAAAATCCATCTAATTGTTTCCAAATTTTAAGAAGTGGATCATTTAGTCCATACATATCATACATAGTATAGCTTTGCGGATATTCCCAACTTACCCATGTAGCAAAGTTTATGTACTCCTCTTCTGTTAATTCATATGGAGTGACTATGTCTTTTTCTGATATATCTTTGTATTTATATTTCTCTCCATATGCATACAATGTACCATCAATTTCTTTTATGTAAATTCCCAATGTTATTCTATATAAAACTAAATTTGCTCGAATCCAATCATACCTTTCTTCAATTTCCGCGCTCATACTGGTATCGTTCAAAACCATTATGCCTGAAATCTCCAAGTAATCCATTTTCTTTAATGCGTCATACTTTTTCCTATATGAAGGAAAAATAAATCTTTTATTAACTGCCCAACCTCCCGGGTCTCTATAATTAAAATCAAACTTTTTCTCTTTACAATTTACAAAGTCATACTTAATCCCCTCGTATGAATATGGTCTAATCCATTTGCTTGACTTATGATATATTGTATACAAATACGCATTTATTATTTCTTTCTCATAATCATTTAAATCTGATGTAGCTGCATAAACTACTCTATAACCTGTTAATAGTCCAAAAAGTATTACAACAGCCATAATTAATGATGTTACTCTCTTCATAATGTTTCCCACCTCTCTTTTATAAGCTATCAATGGCTTATCCTATCTTACACTTTATAAACCAAGTCTCACCTAGCCATTCTGTAAAATGTTACCGTCATAGTCTATGACCCCTTGCTTAACTAACTTTTCAGTCCAGTAGTAAATCGTACACCTTTGAACACCTAGCAAACGAGCCATTGCTTTCTTATTAAAATTTGTTTTTTTAAGTGCATATAGATATAACTCTCTTGAAACCTTCGCTTCTGCCATCAATATAAACCTCCGTTTCTTTTTTATTTATTAATACTTCAATATCAATCAGACGTTTAATTCAATGCAGACATAAAGTAAATTTATATGCATACATAAGTAACCGAATAAATTTTAAGCATAAAAATAAGACCTCCACACAATCATATATTGAAGGTCTTATCAATCATAGCATATTAAATTTTCAGCTAAACCGTTATTTATAATACAACAATATGTATCTCTTTATTATTTTACAGTAACACTTACAGTTCCTAATAATTTATTTGTGCTCTTATTATAAATCTCTACTGTAGCTGTGCCTTTAGATTTTCCTGTAACGTAGCCATCACTAGATACTGTAACTATTGTTTTACTATTCTTAACTTTTCCAGTAGTAATATCTATAGTGCCATTGCTCTCTTGTACAGTAAACTTTAAATCCTTGTAACCATTTTTACTTACAACGATTGCATCTCGTAAACTAATCTTACTTCCTACCTTAACACTTGTATTCTTTGTATTTACTAATGGCTTTACCGTAACTTTCACTGTTAATTTACTTCCATTATCACACGTAATTGTAATATTAGTTGTACCTGCTTTTATACCACTCACATTTCCATTTTTATCTACAGTGGCAATAGTTGTATCCTTAGATGCATATTTTATACCCTGTAATTTGCCATTCTTGTCTTGTAATGTAAGCTTAATTGGTGCTTTTTTACTATACACTACACTGATATCATCTGCACTTTTAATAGTAGTATACCCACTACTAGTACTACTTACTGTAGCTTTTTCTTTTGATACTGTAATATCAATAGTTTGTTTGATACCTAACTCTTTATTAGTTGCAGTTAGAGTAGTCTTGCCTGCCTTTAAGGCTTTTACTTTGCCATCATCAGTTAAACTCGCTACATCTGGATTGGAGTTCTCAAAGTTTAATTTGATGCCTGTAGTATTACTAATTAGCCAATTGTATTCTTCACCAATGTTTAGTCTCTCTACATTGACTGGGTCAATATTTATATTGTATAATCTGGCTGGTACACCACTATTCTGGGTGCTACCTGTACAATCTGAATTAGATATCTTGCTATAAAGTTGCGAGTCTAGTATTGCATCAGCTAGCTCATGATCCGTATTGAATGAGTTGTTTCCCTTAAGGAAGTACTTTTTGCCCCAACTTGTACCCCAAGTTGTGTCTAAGTGATACCACTTACCGTCTAACTCTACTAAGTTCCAAGCGTGGAAATACCATGCGTTACCTCCACTAGCTGCCCCAGTAACATATCTACTGTTTAATCCTAGCTCTTCTGCAAATACATCGAATAACTTGCCATACCCATTACATACACCCTTTTTATTTATGAATGTCCCATATGCATCTAATATTTTGAGCGATTCATCATATTTGATATTAGTACAAATCCAATCGTATGCCCAGGCTGCTTTTTCATAGTCACTCTTAGTTGCTATACCGCTATCTATGATTAACTTTCTTACTCCTTTATAGAGTTCTAGGTATTCATTATATACGTTTCTATATTTATAAATATAATCAATGCTTTTCCATTTTTGTCCTCTATCTGTTACGTAATCATCATCCCATCTTGGTCCTATCCAACTTATTATACCATAGGATGCTTTTGCATATAATTTAGTATTCCAGTATAAACCATCAGATTCATACGACATATCGCTTACATCAGCCGCCATATAATCAAAGTCATCTTCTTTACTTGCTAAATATCTTATCGTGAAGTTTTCTTCATGATTCGCTAATGCTCTTTGTACTGCAATAAACTCATCCTCATTCGTTTCTGCATAATATATTGGCTTACTATTGTCTGCCGCTTTTACACTTTGTGATGGCAGTATTCCTACTCCGCTTACAATCATTACAACAATCATTGCAATGGTTACTAATCTTTTCTTCATGTCCTTGGTTCCTCCCATAATTATCCTTCTTTCGCTAATTAATTATGATTATACCTAATATGGAACTGGAATACAATACCAAGTCCGCAATTCGAAGAATTTTATCGTCCTTTGTTTGACTGATTTTTAGTACACTGATTGTAGAAAGTAGGTGACGTATTGTTGATTTTAGGAGATAAGTTAAAAGCCTTACGAAAGGCTAAAGGTCTTACACAAATCCAAGTAGCTGAAAGGTTGGGGCTATCTAAAGCTGTAATTAGTTCGTATGAAGTATCTGGAAGATCTCCGTCGTATGATATTCTCATCAAACTTGCCTATCTGTATGGTGTGAGTACTGATTATTTACTTGGTGTAGAAACACGTAGAACTATTGATGTTAGTAATCTTACTGAAAAACAAATTGATGCTGTTATAAATATGATTGATGCAATAAAGCACCCATAAACACAATACACACATTGGTTAGGGTGCTATTTTCTATGGCTCATATTCTAAATCACAATCTGTTTCTTCTTTTTCTGCTACTTCTAATATTTCTTGTAAATGTTGTTCAATTTCATCCACCTGTTTTCTTAGTACACACATAGATACAATTGCATGTTCCATTGTTGACAAAGGTTGCTGAAATGCTAACCACAATAATTCTAACATTTTATTAATGCCATCCATTTCAATGATTAAGTTTTGTATATCATCTGATACTGCCATAAATAAAACCCTCCTTTGTTTTAAAATGGAGGGTATGATACCATCGATGTTCTATTTATGCAAGATAAACTTACAACTGAATAGATCCTTCTTAATATATAAGCCTATAGTCTTCATCATAGAAGTTTAAGGTCTTTATCATTTGATCCTATCTATATACTCTCTCTGCTAATCCCCCCTATATTCAAGCCTATAGTGGTTATCATTGAGTTTTTAGTCTTCATCATTGGAGCATATCTGAATATTCTCCCTGCTATTCCTATATCTAATTCTATGTATCTTTCCCATACTTCTATCAGTTGATTTCCAATATCTAAAGTGCTCCTTAGAGCTATTCATACAGCAGTTTAATTCTTCCTACTGCCATTTTGGCATACCAGTAATTCAGTACTCCCCTCTCCTTTTTCGATATTATTTAGTATTTTCAATAGACAATTATAATTATTGTGGATGTAGTTTTTGCCGTATATCCCAGTTATGGCTTTATGTATCTAGCCATTCAAATATGATTTATTTGGAATATATATCGATACGAATATCTTTTATACCAGCAAAATAATCACACATACACTTCCATTATCTGTATTTTAATAAAATACTGAAAAAACCAAATTTCAAAACCGTAATTCCGTAATTTTATATAGTAGATCCTCTTACTCCATGACCATAAAATGGTTGAATAATGTCTTAATATGTACTAAACTAGTTCTAATATTAATAAATTAAAGTTTGGAGGATATTATAATGGAAAAAAGAATGGATGCTTCTAACATTTCAATCAATGAATTAGCAAGAAAATTTGTGGATTATATTAATTTAACACCTGATGAGAAGTTAAAAGAATCATACATTAATCATGTATATGAGAGTGAAGACGATGATAAATGCATAGGGAAGTTTAGACTTTTGCATCTTTTTGATTCAACCAAAAATAATGAATATCTTACTTTCACTGCTTGCTTTTTTAAAGATGAAACAGGAACACAAAAATTAACTATACATAATATCGAAAAAGAGAAACTAATTCTAGAATGTACATTTAATGATGCCAATAAATCATGGAGTGCTGAACAAAATATTCCAGATTTATATCTCTCTTCTATAACTGCTATGGCAACAAAATTAAAAAATATTTTAGTCTAGGCACGATTTTACAACTTTCTACTCAATTTTTAAATCAAAAGTGCATATAGGATTATCCTATAAACTATCCTATAAAAAAGCTGTTACATAATTTAATGATCTGTAACAGCTTTTTCAAATATTTAAAATTCTTAATTCTACGCAACAATATCAACCTTATCAAGATACTGGTCTATCTTCTTTAAGTACCATAGTACTCTTTTTCCAACAACCACTTTTGCTCCTGCATTACACCCTATCCGAACAGCTGTACTTCTTCCAACTGATAGTATTTGTTGAAGTTCAGCTGTATCCACTGTTATTTTTCTACTCAAATCAATTCCCTTACTCTTTGTCGTTGCATTCATAATAAAAGCCTCCTTACAATATGTTATGTTGTATCAATCTAATTTACCTACATTACATAAACATATTAACGCTCTTATTACCTTTTGTCAGTGGACATGTTTTACGGTCTTTATAGCTGTTTTCGTACGATATGCCAGATAACAAATTTATTCCTTATTTGTTATCCTTTATCAGTCTGTTTACAGCTTTTTATGCAACTTCAATATCACAAGATAAAGCAGGATGGATTTCAAAGCCCCATATATTTACTTGTAAACTACTCTATGCCACAAGATGCCATGCTATGCCATCTTACCTGCATAGCCTCCCCTTTTTAGTGAATAGCCCATCACAATGGCGTGGTGGGCTATTTGCTTATATGCTGAAACAGGATTATTTGCTGAATTTTAAGAATTTCATATAATTGATTTATATCAAAAATTTATTGCTTAAATACAGTTTGTACACAACTTTATACGCAACTTTTTTTAATAAGATAACATATTATGAAATAACATGAAAGCAAGAATACTTATACGAGCAATTAGCCGCTAAACTCTATAAAAGTGCTATGTTTTTCAGGGGTTCATCTAATAATTAGTATTTTATAGTTTTAATTATAATATCATACTTTCTAAAAAAGGCCTTTTTAGCTTCGATATCTTTTGCTGTCTCTCCACAGTAGGTAAAAATTTTGACTGTTCGCAATTCCGGCATTTTCTGAAGCCATTCATGAATGATGTCTTCATCGGATTTCAAGCTGTGTCCAATAACCACCAATTCTTCAATATCATTAAGCGCAACTCCTATGTCAATCTGGGCGGCATTATTATTGTTCATCTGCATATATTCTTTAATTAACTCGACCAAATCGTCTCGGATATCGTATTCCCCTCTATTACTATGAAGAGAAGAAATTTGCCCTCTCATTTCAATCAATAGCTGTTTTGCGCCAATGCTTGATAAATCCATACCTCTAGACATCAAAAAGCGTTTAAAATCAAGATATTCACGCAGCTGCTCTTTTGCATATATTGTTCCTTCTGGCGGCATCAAACAAGGATCCTCTCTAAGAGGATAACCTAACACAATACTTTCCTCATTAAGTGATCCATGGATGTAGTAGATGTTTTTAGTATAACGCGAAGCGACATTTGTATAGTTAAATGAAACGACTCTCGCATTATCCGAAATCTCGTTTGATATAGACTCAAGTTTATTACTCTGTCGATCTTTCGTGACTTTGCCCAAATACTCTCTTAGTTGAACTTCTAGTTCTGCAAATGCGGAATTGATTTGAGCAATGTCATCCAAATACTCTTTTTCTTCTTCGTTTCCGTCAGTATAGCTTGACATATACTCTTGAAACCACTGGGATGTAATAGTACTGATCATACATTCAAAATCGTACCAGTATATACCGTCTAGCAATTCTGCTTTGCAATATTTTTCCACCATATTTTTATACATTTCCAGAGCAGGGGAAGTGCAAGCATCTGAAAAGTCCTTATAGGTAGTTTTATAATCATGAGCTAAATCGAATCCGTTTCCTATCAGTATAAGCTTTTTCATCTTTCCATCTCCATCAGAGTCATTTGAGCTTCATTTTATTAGTATCAGTTTAAATAATCCCAGTTCGTATTATAAATATTATCTTAACCTGTCTGCGCTTCTCATTATTGCTATAATCTGCAGTTTAATATACTATTTATTATGCATCACTTTAAGAATTTACAATTGCAAAAAGCAATATATTCGATTTTCAAAACCGTAATTCCGTAATTTTAATCTGTTATCACTTTACATTTACCCGGAATCGTGTTACAGTAAATATAAGAAAAGGAGTAATCGCCCACAAAGTGGTTAGCCTCCGATTGTCAGATTAACTGCCCAGTCGACCAGCCAAGTCAGGGGCAGTTATTTTTTATGCTTATTATTCCTATTATTTAAATAGGTAAGCAGTGCAATGATTACTAATACAAAAGTAAATAAATCACTATATGTAACATAATTCATCAATCCAGCGAAAGCTGGATTTTACTACACTCCCTTCCGGGAGGCTAACAAGGTCAAAAAGCTTGAACACCATATAACACAGGATGGCACCACATGAAACATCAAATGCATAGTCTCTCTTTTGAGTAAATAGCCTGCCACTTTCGCGGCAGGCTGTTTGCTCACATGGAATAGCGTAGTGTGTTGTTTGCTGTTTATATGTGAGTTGTTTGTCCCCCGTGGCAATGGCATTATGAGAGCTGCTACTTTGTTTTACCTATTTCAAATTCTACCTTTGCTACAAACACATCATCATCTATTTTTACGCTAAAATGTCCGCTACAGGCTTCAGTATAGGTTTTTGCAATGGCTAGTCCCAAACCATTGCCACTTGTTGTCCGTGCTTTATCTGCTCTTGTAAAACGATCTACAATCTCACTTTCCGAGAAATTCATTTCATAATTTGCAACATTCTTAATTGTTAAATTAATATGACTATCATGAACAAACGTTGCAATTATAATTCTGGACCCCGATAGAGAATATTTAATTGCATTTTCAATCAGATTCTGACAAACACGATACATAGAGGCACTATCTGCTATGAAATCGGCAGCATCTTCTGTCAGGGAAAGCTTTATTATTTTATCATTATTTTTTATTATATGATCCATATCCGCTATAATTTGCATTACCAACCGATTCATATTAATCGTTTCCATATGTAATTCCATGTTTCCGCTTGCTGTTTTGGCCAAATCGAATAAACTCTGAATCATTTCGTTTAATTTCTCTGCCTTGTCTGCGATACCCGTCACATAATCTTTCATAATTTCAGAGAGATCTTCCTTCTTTATGAGATCAATATATCCAATCATTGATGTCAAAGGTGTTTTTAAATCATGTGAGACATTAGTAATAAGCTCTATTTTCATCTTTTCATCCCGTAATTGATCTTCCATTGCTTGTGACGTGATACTGCCTAAATTCACAAGACTCTCTCCATAGTTAAAGAATGCCTCCTTCTCACTAAATGGATTACTGATATGCCAATTACCATCAGCGATTAATTCCAGCATCATTTCAAGCTTTTTAATCTGTCGTTTTTCAGGACTATAATAAATTATTATATGATAACAAACTATAATTTCATAACATACAGGGATTACCAAATAAATAAACCATAAAATATAAGTAAGATGGTTATATGCAATCAGGTCCTGCGCAAATGTATAACCTCCACTCCTCTTACATAAATTTAAGATTAATAAACTTAACAGATAATAAGGAATTAGCGGAATATGGAGTTTACAGATTCTTTTTTTTAAAATATCATCATTTTCTAATGTTCTATTTTGTTGTTGTATTGAGTTCCACTTATTAAAGATTTTATTAACTCCAATAATAAAAATCCCAATAAGACTAATAAACATTAATACAAAGGCTCCAGAATTGTACCTATAATAAACAGCTTTTTGGATTAATGTTGTTAATGCTATAAAAAATATTGTCCCACATATTACCAAAACTGCTGTTTCAACTTTTGATTTTTTCAATTTTATATCCAATTCCCCACACCACCTTTAAATATCTTGGACTCCTTGCGTTTACTTCTATTTTCTCTCTAATCCTTCTGATATGTACCATAACTGTATTTTCTACAGCAAAGCAATTTTTATCATCCCATACTTTTTCATATATCTCCTCAGCTGAGAATACTCTTCCTGCATTACGAATAAGAAGCTCCATAATATGGTATTCCTTTGCTGTAAGCCTTACCTCTGTTCCATTTACAATAATCGTTTTCGAAGATATATCCAGCACCAAATCACCATTGATGATTTTATTCTCAGTATTTTGAGGTCTTCCTTCATTCCAGACCAGATAGCGCCGTAATTGTGCTTGTACTCTTGCCATCAATTCCGCTGTATTGAATGGTTTTGTAATATAATCATCCGCCCCCATAATCAAGCCGGACACCTTATCACTTTCCTCGGTCTTTGCTGATAAAATAATAATTGGTATTTTTTCATGTTCACGAATTTTCATCATTGCTGTTAAACCATTCATCCTTGGCATCATAACATCAAGAAGGATCAAATCAATGGAATTATCCTTTATGATTTCCAACGCTTCCATACCATCATAAGCTTTTTCAACCTCATAACCCTCAAATTCCAATAATTTTGATAATGTATAAATTATCTCCTTGTTATCATCTACTAAAAGTATTTTCTGTTTATCCATTACATTCTTTACGCC
This sequence comes from Anaerocolumna sp., assembly GCF_032079385.1. Classification (NCBI taxonomy): domain Bacteria; kingdom Bacillati; phylum Bacillota; class Clostridia; order Lachnospirales; family Lachnospiraceae; genus Anaerocolumna; species Anaerocolumna sp. The sequence goes on along the minus strand of NZ_DAMAUC010000006.1, from coordinate 9,619 downwards.
ATTCCTTCCATTTATTAATCACCGGTGTATTTACAGCTCAAATTAATATTTTTTAAGCTGGCTTTATTATAAATTAGAACAATTTCATTAAAGTCAACATTATTCTTACAAATTTCTTAACTATATGTTTCTTAGTTCCTCTAAATACTGATGCATTGAGATACAGCACGAGGCCCATTCCTCTGATTACTCTTCTTCCCGTGTTATATCCTTAAATCCACCACCATAAAACCAGCCATGAGCTTCAATGAAACTGATAAACATATCCGTGAACTGATCACTTGATATATTCGGATGGATTTCTGCCACGCCATTGATTTCTATTAAGCGGCAATCAGGAATTTCATCAGCGTAGGGCAATGCCTCTAAAATGCGGTCTGCGGCTTGATTATATTTTTTTATGCACTCTTCATCTTTTACGGTTGGATTCTGAATTCGTGTTAAATTCATATTATCTGCAAGATCAGCAAGTTTGACCTGGCAAGCGATTTCATTCGTTAAAACACGGTTGATAAATTCATCATAGCTTTCACCAGTTCGTTTGGTTAAACAGTCAAGAACGGTTATGATTTCATCAGTAAATCCTTCGGCTTTCAAATCGTCCAATGTGATATTGGTATCTTCAATAACATCGTGTAGAGCCGCACAAACTTTTGCAGCTTCGCTTTCGCAATTCAGCATAACACGAAGTGGATGCAAGATATAAGGAGCGCCGCCTTTGTCAACCTGACCAGCGTGTGCCTTGGTGGCAATTTCAATAGCTTTATTCAACATATTCACCATTCTCTTCATTCATCCTTTCTCAATTAGCATTTATGATTAGAGATCATAGCAGCAGTTTAAACATAACGGAAAGTTTTCTACCAGATAAAATCACCAAAAATGCTACCAGTTTTTATATATCTAACTAATTTTGAATATAGTTCTCCACTGATTCCCTGCATAATTCCAGAAATGTTTCTTCCCCAATAGTATTTAATTTAAAGAATACTGCCTGGCTGCCTCCTGAGGTAATCGCACTTACAAATAGTTCCTCGCCTGTTCCCGCTATCGTTACATTCATACTTACCCGGTTACCTCCACTCATACTATACCGTTCATAAACCCGTACAGCTACGCGTGAATTCACCAACTCAATATCGCTACCGTCCTCATAACTTACTGAAGAACTACCATTGGTAATATCTTCATGTATCCAATTCAATAACTCATTGAAGTTCCCTTTCAATCTTCGTTCGTATTTAGCCATAATTTGAATCCTTCCTTTCATCACTTTTAGTTACTAATTTAATACATTCGTCCCCGATATTTACTTACATCTTCAGTATAATTATTTAACTAAACTGCTTTTTCTTTTTGAATCTTGCTAATAGCAATATTTGCAGGCAATTACTTACAAGTAAAACGAGCCGCTTTTTCAATTTCACATTATAGTTAAAATCCAATTGTCTATTCCCTATTTATTTTACCGCACCCAAATAGTTATTCGCAAGTGTATACAACAATTTCTAATTTTTCATTAGTATAATATCTTTTTGTATTGCAACATACGATTTATCCTGACTTTCCCCAAGACTCTACCTTTTAGAATAAATTCATTCAGTAATTTCTTTCCCTTTACTAAAATATCTTATGTCAGGAGATTGGTATTTCTTCTCAGAAGTATAAAACTTTATGAAAGCTCCATATTGATAATTTAAACCATTATCAGGATCTGTATAGCATTTAAGCTTTTCAATATCATAATCTGCAGTAACGGAACTGGTTGACTTCTTAACCTCAATAATAAGTAAATTCTCATCAGGTTCTCCTCTTTTATGAACAATAATATCTGGAAAAACGGTTTTTTCAATTAATATTTCACTAAATCGTTCATCTTCAGCTATCACTGTGTTGTTATTTACTTCATACCATTTAGACTTAAGGATGGAGATTTTTTTTAAATCTCCAATATCGCGATTATATTCGCAATCAATATCATAAATTTTTCCGAAAGTTTGTTCCATATATGTAGCAAGTTTGTGAGTTATGCTTCTTTCATTAACATCATTAATGAGGAGATAATTATCATTAAATCGCAAAGTATCAATGGCCATATTTAATCTTCTTTTGATTTGGTATAATTGCATAAGCTTCCTCCTTAGTCTTGTATTATCCAAATTAGAGTATTATATCCTAAAACCTTTTGTAAAGCTTTAAGTTGTATACCTTTTTCATATATCTGGTAACAACCTATCTCAATAGTTCGTACACTTATTTTACCATATAATTCCTATAGTTACAATCGAACATGACATTAATCCTCCTACACTTCCATACGCAACTTAGATATCAAAATAAGACACAAGACGAATTCAAACTCCCTTAATATATTTAATTACAAAATAAATTATTTTAATATTAAAATTAATATTATTAATTTTAATATTGACATATTTAATTTAAAGTTGTATATTGTAATCAAATAATCAAATAATACATCAGGATGGTGAAAACAATGAAATACAAAGCTCCAGGTAAATGCCCCGTATGCGGTGAAAAACTTTCTATAACCAAGCTCGGCTGTCCCAAGTGCTCCACCTCCATTGAAGGAGATTTCCAGCCTTGTGAATTCTGCCGTCTTCCAGAAGATGATCTCGAATTTGTCAAGGTATTTATAAAATGCCGCGGTAATATCAAGGATGTTGAGAAAGAACTGGGCATCTCTTATCCCACGGTTCGCGGTAAACTGGATTCGGTCATAAGAGGTCTTGGATATGAGGTATCATCCAAAGAATTGATTAAGGAAAATGAAGATAAAGCAGCCGCCAAGAATGAAATTCTTGACCAGTTATCAAAGGGTGAAATCTCCCCGAAAGAAGCAACAGAACGAATTAAAAATCTATAATTAATAGGAGGTCAGTCAATGAGTGAGCAACAAAAAATATTAGAAATGATTGAAAAAGGGCAGATTACTGCTGCCGAAGGTATGGAGCTTTTGGAGGCTCTGAATGTGACTAAAGGGTCAGAAACAATTCAGGAGGTTGAAACCATAGCAACCACAAAACGCAACTATAAGTTTCTTAAGGTTAACGTTACGTCGGATAACAATTCTGTTAATGTTAACGTAAATGTCCCGATTCGTCTGCTGACCACCATCGGTGAAATTGCTGACAAAATGACTAATGTGGTTCCTGCGGATGCCAGAAGGGAAATGGAATCGAAAGGAATCGATATTTCCAGCATTGATTTTGCAAGAATAATCGAGGAAATCATAAACGGTACTTTGGATGATCCGAATATTGTTGATGTGGAGGCTTGGGATGAAAGTCATAATGCGATGGTAAAGGTGAAAGTATATGTCGATTAAGGGCTTTCGTTTCTTGTATATCAAACTCCAGATTGAGGATAAAAGATTCATTCGTATTCCCTTTCCAATCCCCTTGTATGTTTTTCAGGAATTACTGGACTGTTTTCTGGACTTACTGACCGTCGCATGTCTTTTTGTACCAAAAGTGTCTGATCCGGATTCATCCTCCCGGATCACCATCTATTCAGCAAAAGTACTTGTTATTATGGTCATGAAACTGTTGGATTCTTTAACCGACGGTGAGCCTTATGATCTTGTGGATGTTACAACTGACAAAGTCAAGGTATTAATTAAGGTCAGATAAAAAATATCTATTGGAGGTAAAAATGACGAAACTGTTCATGAAATATGCATCTATCATATTAACCATATATCTACTGTCATTTGTATTGGACACAATTGAAATCGACAGTATCCCGGCACTTCTTATCATGGGTTTGGTGCTGTTAGCAGTAAATATTATTTTAAAGCCGATTCTGCTTTTGATTACATTACCGTTGAGCCTGCTGACCTTAGGGTTATTCAGCTTTATTGTAAATGCCTGGACGATCATGATTGCAGATCATTTCGTAACAGACATAAGCATGGGTGGCTTTCTTAATTCACTTCTTGCCGCCTTCATCATCGTTATCTTTAATCATCTGTTTAAGGATATGAATAAGGTGTCAAATTAATTTGTTACAAATATTACTTGCAATATCATAATCACAGAACATAAAAAATGATTATCCCGCGTTCCCTAAATTAATTTTAAAGTAACGGATAATCATTTTTTATTTCTAAACCAAAACAACTTCTTTCATTTACATCATTTATTTCTTATCATTTGTCAGATCATCTATTACTATCTTGAATACAACCATTCTTCTGTAGATTTTATAGGTATAATTTCATCAATAATAGCAGGTATATTATATTCCTGTAAAGCCCAGGCCCTCCAGCTATAATTAAAATAATCAAAATTTTGGCTATGTCTTGTATATTTACCAAAGTCATTTATGTAATTTATACAACCATCCGCTGTGTTTAACAAGTGCCATGAGTTATCATAAAACACAATATTCATATAGGATGGAAAATGTGTGCCCCATGATTGATTTGTATCTTTAGGAAGGATTGTATGGCATGGAAGCCCAGCAGCTCTCATAAGCGCCGTTGTTACATTTACAAATGCATAATCAATTCCTTTTTTATTTTTAAAAGCCGTGTATGTATAATTTGCTTTCATATTATAATTCTTTCTTATGACCATTGCGTATCTTACGGGGCCAGCTTCACCTTTACTATTATCCACTCCTCTGCGATTTGGATTAACTCTCGTTCACTTTCAATATCACTTTGGTAAGGATAAGAAAGAGCACACTTCTCAAAACGTTTTTTGATTTTTCCCGCTTTTAGATCGTCATCTTCTGCAAGCAATGCATAGGCAAATTCCGTTCGAATTACGGAAGGAAAATTTTTCATCTGCTTTATGAACTTCTTCTGTTGCTTGTCTAATATAGCGTCCAAATATTCTTCACGGTTCTTATCGATTAGTTCACAGAAAACTATATCACATTGCATTAAGTTACGATGCAAACCAACAATTGCAGAGTCCATTTTCAAAAGTTTCTCCATAAGTTCTTGGGCTTCACCAAAAGCATGCTCATCTATCATACGATTGGCAGTAAACACACCTCTTGCAGCGGTCATACTATTTTTCATTCCATCTTCAGACGGAACGATAAACCATTCCTCCGGCATATCCTTTAAACGGACCCCTTTGGTCATCTGCTCATTTACCTTAATCTGTATCCAGAATGAGCGTAAAGCCTCCGGACTTTTTCCTAGAGAAAGTGCATTATATCCATCATTATCTATAATGCCAAGACGCATTGGTATACCATTCAATAACGCAGATGCAAAGCCCACAATACTTGCTATTAGAAGAGTTACAGATAAATATGGTATATCTTTTAGAAACTGATATAAACCAAGGAAAACTAATCCGAAAATAATATTCATAAAGGAGCCGCCAAGATTGTACAGAATATACGGAATCTTTCCGTCAATCATATCTGGAGGACTCATCAGACATTGACCACCAGTACCAGCAAGGGATAGTCTCTTGAAATGAATCCTGTCATTCTCCTTTACCCACATAAAACTGCCGATTCGGAATGATATGTACCTATAACCGGTCAGCAAGCCAAATATAAGGTGCCCTGCTTCGTGGATTATAATCTGCACAAAAAATGCAATACACATTCCAATTGATAACAGACCCAACTTAATTAGGAATTCATCAAACAACAAATTTGTTGTAGTGAAGGACTCAAAATAGTTGTCTGTTAAAATACTGAAAACTAAACCCAGCAACACAGAAAAGACAACCACAATGTATTGTTGCCAAGTTATTTTCTTCTTTTTGTTTTTTATCTTCATTCTCTTACCTCAATCATGTAATTTCCATTAAAAATATATAAAATACCACAATCAATAACATTTATCTTATTATACAAAAAACTCTTAAAATGCCTATAATAAATCTTTCCAACAGGGGGCGCTCCAAAGTACTATATTAAAGATAAATCCAACTAGCCTGTACTGAATTATAATTCTTAAGTAAAATTGACAAAATCAATTCGCCAATACATAATCAAGTACAACATCAGCCCCATTCCTATAATTATTTATTGTAGGCTGAATGGATACATCAGGCAGGAATGTTCCAACTCCGTCATTTTTATAACTGAAGTTCTTGCTAAATTCAAAATACTTAGAGCTGTAGCTTATTGGAATTTGTGAATTAGGCAGATTGATAGTTTTAACTTCTCCGTAACAGTCCAGGGCACCACCCGTGGATTCTCCCACGGAAATGGCTTCCGGAGCCGACTCTTTTATTCTGTATATTGCAAACATACCTGATGAAAAAGTATTTCGCCCAACCAGTGTGTAAACCTTAACATTAGGATTTTTCGAAATATAGCTCTTAAGGCGCTTTGTAAACGGGTTAAGTATTTCGGAATTTCCACCGGAATTACTCCTCAAATCAATAATAATTTTTTCTATGTCATTTTCCCCAATAGAATCAAACATTTCCTTATTGAAATCTGCAAATTTTAGATTATCCATATCGGCACAGACGTTATATTCAAAACAGAAAGCCTTGTGTTCTGGTAAGTATTCATAATCATAGTATTTATCATATTTTCCAACAAAAATATCCTCTGTATTTTTGTTTACAAAATTGGGATTATTACCGTACTCAAGTGCAGATACGGTGAAGTCCTTCACTTCCCCATCTTTTTGTACTGTAAATACAGCCTCATTCTCATTTTGAACGATACCCAGGCCATACATATAAACAGGTGCCTGGAGATAGTTTGGAAGCATAGCCAATACCCAACTTTCATTTTCATGAGATATTAAAGTTGTAAGTTGTTCAATCACACTATCAATATCAACACCATCTATTTTTAGTATCTGTGAAAACACCATCTCTTCAAGGCTTGTATCAGCATTTACAACATAAACTTTTCCGTCAAATATCCAAAATTGAAGGGGATAATTATACCCATCCCAGATATTTATTGATGTATGCGCATCCCCAATAGAAGCAATAATCTTATTAAGTTCAACAAAAGCTTTCTTATTGTCGATCTGGTCTATTTTCCCAATCAATTGATCCGTCAAATCATTAAACTCTTTCTCGGTAATTATACTAAATGGATTTTTATGCCGTTTGGGAAGCTCTTTCTTGAAAAACCTAATATCCTCAGTCATAAGAAGATTGCGCTCTTCATTTGTATTATCATTTTGTAATACACATTCCCGATTTGTTGACTTGCTTATGGTATTTTCTTCATTGCCAGAGCATGCTGTAACAGAGAGTAATACTACAACACCAACCAGTAATGCGAAAATTTTTGTCCTCATTTAATTATTCACTCCTTATTATTTTTATTATCCCTTGATACCAAGTATAATGCGCATTATTTACATAATATGTATACCAATATCCTTTTATTATACCTCACTTCAATAGCACGCAATAACAAACTATTGCAAATTGTTACCCCATGTTAGTATAATACATTTTTATCCATAAATCTACCATTTTTACTTAGTTATATTTCATATTACATGGAAAGAAGTGAGCCTTACAATAATGGTCTTACCCTCCAGCACACTCATTACAGCGTTTCCCAAATTTATTGCCCTATTCCTATTTGAAATAATTTTCATGCTATTCTATTAATTGATTAACAAAATTAGTAACGCAGAATAAAATAGATTGATGATAAGTTCGGGAGGTTTACTTTGGGCTATTATATAAATGTAGAAGAAGATGTAAAAGTCTATGTTGAAGATTTGAATCCGAAAGGAAGAAAAACCTTTGTATTCTTACACGGATGGCCCGGAAGCCACAAATTATTTGAATACCAATTTAATCAACTGGCTATGAATGGATATCGATGCATAGGATTAGACCAGAGAGGTTTTGGAAAATCAGATAAACCCTTAAATGGTTATAATTATGACCGGCTTTCCGATGATGTTAGAAATGTACTGGAAGAATTGTGCTTAGATGATGTTACATTAGTTGGACATTCCACAGGAGGAGCAATTGCAATACGTTATATGGCAAGGCATAAAGGTCTTGGAGTATCAAAATTAGTCTTATGTGCCGCAGCTGCACCAAGTTTAATACAACGCCCTTATTTTCCTTATGGTCAGACCAGGGAAGCCATTGAAGACATTATTAAAGGTACCTTAAATGACCGCCCAAAAATGCTTCGGGGTTTTGGAGATATCTTTTTCTTTCAAAATGTCAGCGACCCTTTAAAAGACTGGTTTTTTCAATTGGGATTAGAAGCCGCCGGTTGGTCTACAGCCGCGGTTGCCAATGCATGGCTGGATGAGGAACAATTATTTTTCGATATGAAAGAAATAAACGTACCAACAATAATACTTCATGGTATTCACGATGCAGTTTGTTATTTTCCATTAGCAGAAGCCCAGAATGTAGGAATTAGAAATTCTAAACTCATTCCCTTTAATAACAGCGGCCATGCACTGTTCTATGAAGAACGAGACAAATTTAACCAAATATTAATGCAGTTTATTGATGAGAAATGTAATTGTCGTTAATTTAGTGTTATTTTAATGTCTCATGCAGCTTTTGTAATAACAGTAATAACTACCCAGTGGCAGTGATTTAGAACAAAGTACTTAGGCGCTTTGTTCTAAATACAGCCGATATTTATTCTTACTAGACGATATTCATTTTTTCCATCCGACAGTTCTCTATTCAAAAAATCTGGTCAGGCAACTATATCAATTCACATAGTTTTGCAGTATAATACCGAATTGATTCTTAGAGCATTCTAAAATTGACTTTGGCTCATTTAATAACCAAAACACCCATCCACAATTAATACTTTTATCCTTCCCTTAATAAACTGCCCTGTTATTGTGACAAAGTCATTGCATATCCGGTTGGGACTACTGCAGTTCACACAATACCCAATCTTGGTACAAGGAGTATCTTTATTTAGCCTTTTTGCATCAAGTGGTGCGGCATATTGTCTTACTCTTATTTGTGCTTCATCTAAATTTTTCACGATTTTATTAATTCCTGCAACAATAATAACCTGCTTAGGTCCGTACAACATGGGTGCCACCCTGCTTCCATTGCCATCTATATTATATAATTCACCCTCTTCTGTAATGGCATTGGTACTGCACAGAAATGAATTAGCTGAAAAATTTTTAATATAAATTTCTTTTTTATCTTCACCGCTTAACCCGTCTTCAAATTTGTCCAAAAATTCAAATTTTCCACTCCTTAAGAATTCAATCACTCCTGTTTCAAAAAGGGTAATTGAGTCACCTACCCCCACAGTTGTATGTTCCCCTATTAATTCTTCCAGTTTTATCAACAACTGTTCCTTATCTTTAATATAATACCCTTCCATATTACGCTTATTTAGATTCTTTATTGTTCTTTCAACCTGTTTTTCTCTATACCATGCAATATTATTCTCCATATCATTACCTTCCTCACATGAAAACCAAATTGCTAATTTGCAAATTGATACTACCATAACCAAGAACTCAAATCAATCGGATATATAAAAATTTAGCTTTTTAGCAGAAGTACGCTTTGCCTGAGGAAGTTGTAGAGAACTCAGAAAGTGTTACTGGGGCTTTCATAATGACTTAATTTATGATTTGTAAGGATAACGTGGTGTATAGGATAAATTTTGCTACCGCAGATGCTTTGCA